>JASJDF010000225.1 GCA_030065715.1 Xenococcaceae cyanobacterium MO_188.B19
GTGTTAGAATTTCTGGCATGGGCTTTGCAGAACTTTGTTTAGGAGTAAACCTAGTTTCCTACAAAAGCCCTCTTGACTTCATCTCAAATTTTGGCTCCTCATTTGGCGAAGGTATTGTTGATTGTTCTAACTAAAGGATCTCGTGACCCATTTCCATCGTTAATGGTTCATGGTTAATCGTTCACTGCTGATTCCTAAATGTTATGGGGAGTCGATAAAATCATCTACATCAAGAGAGTCAATTCCCACATCATTGATTACTGCTAGAACTTCGTTGGTATCTTGGATATTAATGGAAATAGAATCAATCCCTTGTACTAATTGGATGTCGGCAAAAGTTAGTCCATCGGTTAAGACAAACTTGTCAATATTATCTTCATAGTCTTGAATTTGGTCAGTACCAGTTTGTTGCCTTAGGATAAAGCGATCGCTGCCTGCTCCTCCAATAAGAGTATCATTGCCCGAACCTCCCACAAGAGTATCGTTACCTCCATCACCTTGGAGTCGGTCATTATTATTACCGCCATATAAGAGATCGTCTCCTAAATTGCCCGATAAATTATCATTACCGTTATCACCATAGAGGGTGTCATTGTCTGCTTGTCCTTTTAAGACATCATTACCAGCATTACCGCGTAGTGAATCATTGCCACTTCCACCATAGAGAGTATCCAAGCCATTGTCTCCGAAAAGATTATCTGCTCCAGCATCTCCAAATAATCTATCGTTTCCGCTTTGTCCTCGTAGAAGATCGTCATCATTACCACCCCTGAGGGTATCTTCTCCATTACCACCAAAGAGTTTATCGTTTCCAGCATTACCGATTAAACTATCATTATCGATATTTCCATAAAGTGAGTCATTGCCATCACCACCGATAAGAGTATCCTCTCCTGATTCACCGATTAATCTATCTGCACCAGCATTACCATATAAAAGATCGTTGTCATTTCCGCCCTTTAGCAGATCCTGATCATTTCCACCCCAGAGGGTATCCGCTCCATTCCCTCCTGATAAGTTGTCATTTCCGACATTACCAAATAAGAGGTCATCCGCTGCATTCCCTTTGATTGTGTCGTTTCCATCATAACCATAGATAGTGTCTTGTCCTAAACCACCATTGATAGTTTCACCTTTGATTGTGCCTTTATTGAGTAAGGAAAAAGCCTTATCTTGGATAACAGTTGTATTAGTATTGCGACGAATAATCTCGGAAAAAGTAGCATCTTCGATAATGGCAATTTCTTGGGGAGAGAAGGTATTTTCATAGTAAAAGCGATCGCCATCCCTAAGAGCTACAAATTGATCTACTAAAACGGCTCTGATAGTTTCTCCCACCGCAGCACCAGACACATGATCTTCCGCCATAAGACCGACAAAAGCATCTATATTATCAACTGTGCCGTAAAGATTCTCTAATTGGGTTTGTAATTGAGGATCGGAGGTAATTTCAGCAAAGCTAGTAACTTTTTCTAGACCATAGGCTTCGCGAATAGTATTGTAGTCAGCTAAACCATTGAGCCTACCGCGATTAATATTAATGGCGAATAAGTCTCTTCCTACTGCATTTGCGCCAAAACCAAACAAGAGATTTCGCACATCATCAATAGTCTTGGGGTCAATATTCTGACTGAGAGAAGAAGCTACACCCCGCAAAATCGGATCGATTCCAGTTTCTTGTACCACACTAGCGGAACGGAAAAACACATCAGCTAAAGTTAAATTACCTTCAGCAATTTCATTTCCTTCGGAGTCCAGACGCAGAATATCTGAACTTAGTTGACTATGACCCAAACGAAAAGCAGCATTGGCAAACACGCGAGTAATACTGGGGTCAATAGAATCATCGTAACCGCTATATTCGGGTAACGCATCTAAACCTAGTAAAGAGGGTAAGTATTCGTTGTAAATAATAGATTGATATTGAGCAATATTGATTTCCCTGGCTCTTTGGTAGAGTTGCTCATCATCCCAAGTGGGGTGAGCAGAAGCTAATTCTCCAGCAATACGATTGTGTTCGCGAGCAAACAAAGTGTGCATTGAGACGAGTACGGAGTTTTCATTAGCTCTAACATCTCCTCCAACAAACAATCTTGTGGGGTCACCACCTCTAGGATCGTCATTGTCTTGGCTTCCATCGTTAAAAGGAAGTAAATCTCCCGAACTTAGTTTAAGTTCTCCTCCTACTTCAGCCCGTAAAAACTCGGCTCTTTCTGCATCAGAGCCATAAATATTAGAACCATCTAGCCAAGAAGTAATGCCATTGGGTAGGCGACGAGGATTACTAGCATCTGTACCTGTTCCTGGCACAAATCCACTCTCGTTCATTACAATTTCTACTTCTCCTGTACCAAATGGGTCAAGAAAAGGATCGCCTGTAGGTACTGCAATATTAGCTGATACATCTCGGTCGGCGACTAAGTCTAAGTCGTGATCGACAAACTGTCCAAATGCCCAGATGAGATTAGTTAATCCGCGATCGCTTGGTGTGTCTTCTGTTTGTTCCGCGATCGTATTACTAATAGTGCGGGGATTTGCCCGATCTTCACCAGCAGGGGAGCTATAACCATCACCATATTCTAAGGGAGCTTTATCTAATAGGGGATTTCCCGCCATACCATAATCTAGATTATTGAGATTATTTCCACTGCCATCGAAAGAACGAAACTCTTTATTAGGATTTTCAAAAATATTGTTATTAATAATAGTGTTGGTCATGCTTTTTACTAATTAAATTTTAAATTGATTAGAAATACTGTGTAGAAAATACTGATTGTATTGGCTAGTAATCAACCATTTATTTTATAGTTGCGTCAGTGTTGAATGTGTGTTTGTTTTATATCAACAATTCTACTGATACTTTTTTTTAATTGTCAGTAGTTTTTTTTAAAGTTTGGATATAATTACTCAAAAAATAGATAAAGTATTCATAAAGATATAATAGTGTTTCTCAAATATGCGACTTACAGTCCATGAACAATGAACAAAAATCAGGATATTAGTTTAGTTGTATCTAATTAAAATAAGAATAGCCATAGAGGTACATCATTTTCAAAGTTTTTAACTTTCCCTCTAGCTATTCTTTAAATATTATTTGTAACTTTATTTGTTATTACATATTGTGATTTTTTAATTATTTTAAATAAAATGCTTTCTTAATTCTCGCTCTTGTTCTATTGTCATTTTCTGCTTGTTTTGTAAGATGTCCAAGATCGTTGATTCTTTGACAAAAATATTAAGTAGCTCTTGGTTTTTTGTGCCCAATTCTTCAGATAAAGCTTGCAATAATTCAATACCTTCTATTTCTGGTATTATTTCATTATTATTTTCATATTCATAAACTAACATTCCTAATACTCGTAAATAGTCTTTATCATCTTGAGTTAAACTTTGCTTATCCAAAATAGAATTTATTTTATCTTGTGTAGCAAGTAATTCAGCTTCGTTATTAATTGGACGTGGAGGAAAAGAATTAATTAATTCTATGTAGTAGTTACTAGGATTTTTGATACCAATCGTCATTTTTCCAATTCTCCTTATCATATTCAGCGTGAGTTAAAATAGCTCTTATAAATAGCATTTGTGCTTCATAATCAATGTAAGCAATTAATCTATAATTATTACCGCCGATATTAAAAACGATAAAGTTACCAACCAAATCGGCTGACGAAAATACTTGACGTATTTCTTGAAAGTTAATAAATTGAATCTTGGATATACGTTCATGCCATAATAATAAACTTGGCTTTGCCTTAGAATGTTGTTTCCAAAAATCTCTTAATGCTTTTTTACTAACAACTCGCATTTAATATATTTATTTATCATTGTGCAATTTGATATTGAATAAGTATAGCTAGAATGGAATTAACCAAAAATCGTCAATACCTTGTAACTCTGTTAATGCTGATTCATTATTGCTTGATAAAGAAATAATCCCTCTTACTGGTATTCTCTGAGCAGTTAATTTTAATGCTCCAATCATAAGATGAGTAATACCATAGCTAGTAAAATGTACAAACCATTTTGCTTGATTTAGAGCATCAAATAATACTCTTATCGGAGGAACATTATTGTTATTTATTTCATTCGCTATTATTGCCATTCTTTTACTATGATCCATTAAATCATCTATTGTGGATACACAATTATTAAATCTTAATGCACTAATTATCTCACTACTATTGTAATCATTGTCTTTGATTAAATCATATTTAACTTGACAATGTGGATATTTCACATCTCGAATTCCAAAAAGATCTTTATTCCATTCAAAAACACAGTAATCCTTTAATTTATATTTACTTTTAAATAAAGAAAGACATTTTATACACTGGTAATTAGCTGGTTCAAAGTTAAGTAAGCTAGAAATATCAAAACTACTCATTATTTTATTTTGAGAATCATAAGCTTTGTAAAAGGTGGGAATTAACCCACCTTTTAATTTAACTCAAACCTTCAATTAACTGTTGCTTCGCTACATCCAAAGCCTCACTTAACTTACTTCCATCTCTACCACCAGCTTGAGCTAAATTTGGTCTTCCACCGCCTCCACCACCACAGATTTTAGCGATACCACCAATAAATTTACCTGCTTGTAATTTCTTTTCTTTAATTACTTTAGGGCTAAAAGCAGCTACTAAACTTACTTTTCCTTCACTAGGAATAGAAGCAATTACTACAGCAGCTTCTCCGAGTTTTTGTTGCAATCTTTCTGCTGCTGACTGTAAAGATTTAGCATCCATTTCACCCATATTTGCCACTAAGATTTTATATTCTCCCACTGTTTCAGCCTGGGACAATAAACTGTCAGATTTAGCAAGAGCGAGTTCTTGTTTTACTGCTTCTAATTCTTTTTGTGTTGCTTTTAGTTCTGCTTGTAAGTTATTAACTCTTTCGCTGACTTCTTCGGGTTTTACCTTGAACTTATCGCTTAATTCTTTTACTATTTTATCCCGCACTGCTAAGTAATCTAAAATTGCAGCACCAGCTACAGCTTCGATGCGTCTTACTCCTGAAGAAATACCAGTTTCCGAGATAATTTTAAACGCACCAATTTCCGCAGTATTATGAACATGAGTACCGCCACAAAGTTCCATGGAAACACCAGAAAAATCGATAACTCTTACTTCATCACCGTATTTTTCCCCAAACATTGCAGTTGCACCTTTAGTTTTAGCTTCTGCTATGGGCATAATGTTTACATCTGCTTCATGGGCTTCAGAAATCCAAGTATTAACTAACTCTTCTACTTGTTGAATATCCTCTTGTTTTAAAGCACGGGGAGAGTTAAAATCAAATCTTAGGCGATCGCATTCTACTAAAGAACCTGCTTGAGAAACAGAATCATCAACAACTTTCTTTAATGCAGCTTGTAATAAATGGGTTGCTGTATGATTAGCTTGTACCCGACGACGAGAAGCACGATCTATAGTTGCATTAACTGTATCACCTACACTAATAGTACCCCTTTCTACTTTCCCGTAATGGACAAAGAAACCTGATTCTTTCTGTACATCAGCAATGCGAATTACGAGATTATCCCCAGATAGATAACCTTTATCCCCAATTTGTCCGCCAGATTCAGCGTAAAAAGGAGTAGTATCAAGAATTAATTGTATTTCTGTTCCAGCGACGGCATTTTCTACGGTTTTTCCCTCTATTAATACAGCTTCTACTTTTGCTGTATCTTGTAAATTGGTATAACCAGAAAATTCTGTGGGATGGATATGTTCTGCCAGCTTATCTATGCTACCTTGAACCGTGAGATCGATGGTTTCATGGGCTGCTCTAGCTCTAATACGCTGTTGTTCCATTTCAGCTTCAAAGCCATTTACATCAACAGTTAAGCCTTGTTCTTCTGCAATTTCTTGAGTCAATTCCAAGGGAAAACCATAGGTATCATAAAGAGTAAATGCATCTACCCCTAATATCTGTTTGGGTTTCTTGTTTAAAATATCTGCAAGTAATTTTTCCCCTCTTTCTAATGTCTTGAGGAATTGAGTTTCTTCTCTTTTTAATTCATTTTTGATAAACTCTTCTCTTTCTCTGACACTAGGATAAGCAGACTCAGAAAGAGCCATAGCTGTTTCGGCAACTTTGTTAATAAAATTACCATCAATGCCAATTAATCTTCCATGACGCACCACCCGACGAATCAGACGACGCAATACATAACCTCTGTCAGTGTTGGAAGCAGTAACTCCATCAGCTATCATGTGAACTACGGAACGAACATGATCGCCGATTATTTTTAAAGAGGTTTTAGTTTTATCATCGGCTTTGCTGTAATCAATCCCTGCAATCTCAGCAGCAGTTTTAATAATGGGGAAAATTAAATCAGTTTCATAATTATTGGGTACTTGTTGGAGGATTTGTGCCATCCTTTCCAAACCCAAACCCGTATCAATGTTTTTATTTTCTAATAGGGTACGATTTCCCTCAGCATCTTGGTTGTATTGCATGAATACCAAGTTATAAAACTCGATAAACCTACTATCGTCTTCTAAATCTATATTTTTATCTCCCAATTCTGGGTGAAAATCATAATATAACTCGGAACAAGGACCACAGGGACCAGTTGCACCCGATTTCCAAAAGTTATCTTTTTCTCCCATGCGTTGAATGCGATGTGCAGGGATTCCTATTTTATCGCGCCAGATAGCAAAGGCTTCATCATCATCTTGAAATACACTAACAATAATTCTATCTGCTGGTAATTTATAGACTTGAGTAGAAAGTTCCCACGCCCATTCTATAGCTTGTTCTTTAAAATAATCCCCAAAGCTAAAGTTACCCAACATCTCGAAGAAGGTATGATGTCTCGCAGTACGTCCCACATTTTCAATATCATTGGTACGGATACATTTTTGGGAAGTTGTTGCGCGGGATTGTGGTGCTTTTTTCTGTCCCAGGAAGATAGGTTTAAAAGGTAGCATCCCTGCAATAGTTAATAGTACTGTGGGGTCTTCTGGTACTAAGGATGCACTGGGTAAGATTTTGTGTTGTCGGGTTTCAAAGAAGTATAGGAATTTGTCGCGGATATCGCTTCCGCTTAGATACTGGAGGGATTCAGCCATAGTGGTTTATGTAATTCAAGTTGTTGTATCTTTTTATTCTTGCATTTTTGGTCACGCAAAGACGCAAAGGCGCAAAGAGGTTGATTGGTGAAGGGTAGGGGCGGGGCTGCTTTCAGCAGCGCTACGCAACGCGAACCGCCTCTACAGAATATATCGGACAAAACCATCATCCTAAAAAAAGATCCCATTTACCATTTAGACGGATTATTGGGATTTAATTGATCTAATTGCCAAGACAGAGGATTATTAACAATGTATTCCCTAATTTTATTTAATGATTCTTCATTACGGATGCAGGGTAATCGCATCTTAATCGAGTTCTCAAATTGCTGAAACCTGGTCTAAAATTTGACTGAACAATTCAGGCTCTGCTCTGAACAAAGCTTTAGAATTTAGTGTGTTTGTCCCAACTTCGTACTGATTATCTTGAAGCAAGACAAGCTTCAGTTAGTCCATCACCCCCTCAAACTAGTCACGCTTAGTCTTGAATCTACCTGGGTCAACTTCTCACTCAGCCGCACTAGCCGCCAAGATTTTCATGACTGAAGTTATTGTCGAGCCCAGCTTTATAACGCTTCATCTTCAGACTCTGCTTAGATGGTTCGCGCTCTTTGTAAGTTGACACTCAAACGGCGCAATAACCCTAGGTTTTCAGCAGCATAGCCCTGGCGAATCCGACTGGCATCTTCGTTGAAGGTGAAATCGAGTACCCAATGCAGACTGTTTTCAATACTCCAATGGGACCGAATCACCCGGTTGTGCCGCTGTGCATCCGCCTCCAGGCTACTGATATAGAATCGAACAGTAGTCGTAGTTTTGTTCCATAACTGCCGTCTACTTTTAACCATGACGACAGTGGTTAACCCCAACCACTGCCGTTGCCGATGCCAAGGTGGTAATTGACTTATCGGCACCGCCCAACAGCAACGAGTTTCTATCCGATGATGTCCGCTTTCTACTCTCTTGTCATAGCTGTACTCAATTAAGAGCCAGTTCTGGGCAATTGCTTGATTGAACCAATCTTCGACTTGCTGGCTGAGCTTTCCTTGATTACCTTTAAGGGCCAGCACATAGTCGCCTTCGGCCTTCTTGATTTGAGCCGCAATCTCGAGCTGGGTACCCATGGCATCGAGGGTCACTACTGCCCCCTTCAGGTTAAGTAACTTCAGCACTAGGGGCACTGCGGTAATTTCATTCGATTTGCGATCAACTTTCTGTTGCGCCAGTACCAATCCATGCTCACTGCTCCAGGCGCTCACAGTATGCAGAGCTTTAAGTTTACTCTCCCGGTCATAAGAGCCTTTGGTTGTCTTGCCATCAACATGAATCAGTTCGAGACCCAATTGCTCCGTAATGCTGCCGATCCAAGCTAAAAAGCTATTTTGCAACTCGAGGGGGTCAAGTACAGCAAACACTCGCCCAAACGTATCGTGTGAGGGAATGCCGTGGGGTAAGTCTAAAAAGGTCTCCAACCAGGCCTGCTTGGCTTGACCGTAGGTTTGGATCCCCACAAACCCATTAGCTCCTGAGAGTACTGCCAAAATCGCAATGGTGATAATCGCCACCAAGTTATGATCTTTCGTTCGCTCTACTCTGGGGTCGTGCAAATGCTGAAAATGTGAAAGAACGCTTTTTCTCAGGATCTCAGCCTCTCGCTCCTGCTGAGGTTTCAGAACCAGCTTACCAAAACCTTTT
>JASJDF010000226.1 GCA_030065715.1 Xenococcaceae cyanobacterium MO_188.B19
CTTTCTTGTTGAGCATAGGCTTCCTCTACGTTTTTATAGATTCGAGCAGCATTTTGTTCGGCCATGATGGTTCCTCCTTCTGCCAGAACGAATTTTTGTTGATGCTTTTCTAACTTTTCACATTTTCAGTGAATGTCAATTACGACGGGGACAAGCCCACGTCGCTTGTAACTAACCGCTAGGTTGGTACGATTGGCTGATTGACAGCAGCCTGTTCCTCCGTCTCGTATTGAGTAGAGGAAAGGAAATAGTTATCTCGAATATTAATCCCTGAATTGATATCAGAATGCGTTTCAAAATGGCAAGCTCGGCAGTGAAAACGAGACTTTTTGCGATTAGCTCGGTTAATATTTCCGCATCTGCTGCATCGCTGTGAAGTATATCTAGCATCTACAAAAGCTACTTCTTTTCCCAAGGCAACACTTTTATATCCCAAGAAAAACTCTAGCTGAGAAAATGACCAACTACTGAGCCATTTATTAAGCTTTTTACCTCGCCTTTGATTGCGTATTCCTGACAAATCTTCTAGAGCAAATATTCGATACTCAGGTTGATTGGCTAACTCTTTACTTACACAATGATTGCAATCTCGCATGAACCGCTTCTCGCGTCCAGACATAGCTTTCAATCTACGTTTAGCCGAACGAGTGCCTTTTTGCTGTAATTGTTTTCGATTGTATAAATATCTTCTTTGAGTAGCTCGTATTTTGTTTGAGGAGAAGAATTTCCCGTCGTGAGTGGAACAAAGATGATAGAGTCCTCTATCGATGCCTTGCACGTCACCATATTCCAGCTTTTCTGGGTCTGAATGCTCAAATATTAGACGCACCCAAAACTGCTTAGTTTGCCTGGTGTAAGTAACTGTCGCTCCCCTAAAGTCCCAATTATCGTAGATTTTTCTAAAATAATCTGGAATATTGAGAATCAACTTAACTCGCTTACCAATACAGCTAAGAGTTAATTGCTTTCCTCTGAGTGTCATGGTGCGTTTGTCGTAACGCAAACCAGAAGTAGGGTTCTTGCGTGGTTTTCGTTTGAATTTACACTGTTTAATTGATTCGAGTGCATTATCTCTAGTTGCCTGTAGAAGTGCAGAAGGCACATCAGGATAAGTAAGTCTTAATTGACTATACAAATCTCGATGTGCCTTTGATTTATTGAAGGTTTTATGTTCCAAAGCCCAATCGACGTGTGCGTTAAATATTTCCGCACACTGAGCCATCAAAGAGAAAAATCTCTCTTGAGGTAAATCCACTGGGATTGAAACAGTTCTCAGCATTAATCTATTACCAAAATTTCATGACGAAATACTTTTAAATCTGGAGCATCTTGCATTTCGTTATCTTGCTTTGCTTTTTCTTCTTCAGCTCTACCTAGATTTGAGAATGTCTTAGCTTCTTCTTGAAAAGGAGAAAAATCTCCATTTTCGGTAAGCCAGTATTTTCCCTCACTTGTTACAGAAAAAATATTATATTTGCTCATAACTTTTTGAAGTTTGCTAGTATTGAGTATACTACTAAAATTTTATATATTTTGTCAATATGCAAATTTTAAGCTCATCTCATGCAAAACACAGTCTTGGATATCACATCATTTTTTGCCCCAAATATCGTCATCAAGTTTTGGAAGGAGCAATAGAGGTTGAGTTGAAGCGTATATTGACAGAAACTTGTAAAGCTTATGGTTGGCTGTGTCATTCTTTGGAAGTAATGCCAGATCATTGCCATATTTTTATTCAGGCAGATCACAAAACCGCACCAGTAGAAATAGCAAAAACGCTAAAATCTATTAGTGCGGTTCATTTATTCAACAAGTTCCCCAAGTTAAAACAACGCAAGTTTTGGGGTTCTGGACTATGGAGCAAAGGGACTTATTATGCTTCTGTAGGGCATCTTTCAGAAGATGCGGTTAAAAAATATATCGAGACTCAGAAAGAGAGGGGCTAGACTACGCTTAAAAGTTAAGTAGCTCGTTCTCATCCGCACCCACAAGGGGATGCGGTTTTCTCACTCGCGTTATAAAAATATTCAAGATGCTGTAATCCGAGAAGGTCAGGCTTTTTTGGACAAGTACATCTGCTCAAAATAGTACCTCCGTCAATCCTCGTCTATCGGTAATATAAAACTCAAAGATAAGCCTTGGCTTTACCCATGCCCATAGACAGTAGAAAATATCCCTCAAATTGGAAAGAAATAGCACTATCAGTTAAAGAGTCCGCGAATTGGCGTTGCTCTTGCTGTGGTAAGCGATGTTACAAACCAGGAGAAATACCAGAAGATTTAACTCGTTCAGAGTGGACGGCAAATATATTACAGGTTCATCACCGTAATCATGACCCATCTTCTTCTGAAGAGTCTAACCTTCAATGTGTTTGCGCTCCTTGTCACCTTAATCTTCATCGGAGTCCTTATAGTGCTTTTAGTCCTGGGCAATTATCCTTGTTTTAATTGGGGTAGGCACAAACATCTCGATTCAATTCAAGAGGTAGGATTTTTTGACAACAGATAGTCCTTGGGTCAAGATGGAGAAAGCTAATGAATACAAATAAGTTACAAAATTTTAATTAATCTTGATCATGGAGGTTTTTAACTAGAGTGCAACAAGTGCAACATAAACAATCCGACAGCAATCATGACTATAAATGTTGTTTTTGTCGTTATTTCCAATTAGAAGGAGTTCGTTGGGGACACTGTGAAATATTGAATGTTGAAGTTAAAGGAAATCTTTTAGCTTGTGCGATCGCTGAACCCTTCTTTCCTCTATCACAACATCAGAAGCGGAATAAATAGTCACAATAAGAGCAAGAATGAGCAGAGAAATAATATTTCTCCCCGTCAGGATGTTGTTACAAAGCTTATAATCCCAAGTACGAGACTGAAACGCCACAAAAAGCGATCGCGTCTCCCACTCAATCCCCCAAAAAAAGCCCTAAAATAGTCCTTGGCAAAATCTAAATCGCGAATAATGACGGAAAGCAGGAAAAGAATCAGGAAGCGAGGAGAAAAGAAGCAGGATTATTTCGAGGCAATAAACCAAGAACCAAACGAAGAACAACCAAAGCCAGAAATCATTAAGCCCTTTCCAGAAGAAGAACCTGATAATTTCATGACTAGGGAGCAGTTGAGAAAAGCTCAAAGAAAATATCAAGTCAGAAAAACTTTCAATGAAATAAACGCAGATATAACCGATGACAAACGTTCAGCAGTAGTAGAGTCTAATTACTGGGATGAAAGCCATAATTGGGGTTCTGATCTTGAAGTAGAATCTGATGATTACTGGCATTTTGTTGGCAGATATGAGTAGCTTTTTTAAGTAGCAAATTTAACAATAAAGCGAGAGGTTCGCTCCTTCCTCGCGATCGCTATTTGTGCTATACTTGAACATAGTAAAAAACTAAAGAGTAAAAAAAGTGACTAATAATTACAAACAATCAGGATGTTCACTTTTCGCTGAATTAAATATTAATTTCGACTCAGTTTCTTTGGAGCATCTTTCTCATTACACAGCAGTAGAATATTTCCTCACGGAACATGACCAAGCTCCTGCTGGTGCTTCCAATTCAGAAAAAGCTAAACGATATATAGAGTCAATACATCATCTTAATGAAGTTGGCGATGAAGCCAGGGCGAAAAAAGTCCTCGCTGTTATGAGTGATGAATTTCCCGAAGAAAGGTTACAACTCACAATGGCTGATTAGCGATCGCTTAATTAAATTATGTATCACCGAATAGTCCATAGAGTCCCTGAAGATGCCGAACTTTACCATATTACTACCTTCTCTGTTGCTGGTATTCCTGCTGAGATTTTTGTTGAAATCAAGCCCAACCTATATACACCTCGTGGGTTTGGTGATTACTATCATGTGGTTGATGGCAATTTAACTGAATATAAAGATGCTTGGGAATACCTAGATATTGCTCAGATCGAAATGAAGTGGGACGAGATTTGTTTCGAGGTAGTCGCTCTGTGAAACGGACAAAGAATTGGAGCTACAGAAACTAGAGCCATCGGAAATAGTAGCTTGTCTCAAGAAAATCCAATCCTCGGTTAAATTCTGGACGAAAAAGTATGGCAGACAAGGTTATTTGAAGTTTGTTGGTAAGTTTTTGTGATGTAGTCGAACTAAATCTCTCAGAAGATTGCGATAGTCTTGAAGCAATTGAGACATAATTTTAAAGAGCCTTGTTATTTTGTGAAATATTTTTGATATTTTTCCTTGTGTGCGATCGCTAGTTATGATATAATTTTGTAAGAAACAGAATTAGTTAACATTTCAATCTCAATCACGAATAAAATCTAAAGTTTCTAGGTTTCCAAAAATCAATAACTTAAGATTTAGGCGCATAAATCAAATAATCTGCTTGAAAAAAGAATTAGCATTAATTGAATCAACAAGGGAAATCTCTTCTTTCTCTGGCAAAAACCAAGTTAATTGATTAATTTTTCAGCAACAAATAACAAAAGTATCGCATATTAATCAAAACTAAGAAGGCTAAAAATCAAGTAGAAAAAGTACTATAAAATAACTTTTCTTTTTGACTCAAATAAAGATCAAAATTCAAGGAAATAAAATGAAAACAAAAGAAATTCTGCTCAAAATGGGAATAACTTTTACCGCTATATTCGCGGGAAACATTATGTTTACCATTGCCTATCTGTTTTATCCTGTAAATTCAAATTTTATTAAAGTATTTGTCGGTTGGATATTTATGTCTTCAGTCCCAGGTTTTTTTGTAGCAATTTTATTGTTAATGTATGGAATCGAGATTCAAAATAGAAAAGCTAAAAGTAGAGGATAAATCGGGTAAAATAGCAAAAGCAGGACTCAAAGAATTAGAACCCAATAATCAAGAATATATTGAGTGATTAACCAAAGCTAAAAAAGCTAAAAAAGCTAAAATAAAATGAATAGAATAACTCCTCTTTTTTTGACCAGTGGCGACATCAATTTTTCTCTCGATCTTGTACGATATTGCTATCTAAAAAAAGTTGCTGATCATGACACTCCAGATGATGCTTTAAAACTACTGAGTTTGATATTCCAATTTGAACAAAAAATCCCTAAATATGATAGATTGCATATAGAATATAAAATCTATAATATTTCCCAAATTCCACTGCAAGATACAGCGATTTTTTATAATCAATACTTAATTTTAGAAGAAACCAGAATATTGCTTAAAAATCTAATAGAAAAAGCTGATGGATTTTGGTATTATAAGGATTTTGATTGGCATTTTATCAGTCTCACAGAATGGGAGCAAAAATGGCAGAATTATCGCCAATTATCAAGAATATCAGATAGCATAGCTTATGTTGTCAAAGCTGCAAAACATGGGGAATTTAACTCCAAGCAATGAGCGGTCATATCTCTTTCCAAGAAGATAATTCATCTTCTCCATTTGATAAGATTAGCCAGGGCTTAGTCAGAGAAGAAGTACTGGAGATATTGTCAGAACTCAAACCCAAGGAAAGAGAGGTTATATCTCTTCGCTTTGGCTTGGTTGATGGAAATGAATGGACTTTGAGTGCTATTGGCAAGAAACTAAAGCTTAGTCGTGAACGAGTACGCCAATTGCAAAACCGAGCTTTGAGAGTTCTTAAGAGTAAAAACATTGGAGCATTGAGGGATTATCTTGCTGGTTAAATCAGCGAAAAATATCTCTAATAGAATCAGAAATAGTTCTTTCAATGCCTCTTCTCACTCCATTGCCTACTGCTCTTTCAATACCAGATGGACGACGGCGAGGCTTATTTTTTCTATCTTCAATACTACTTTCTTCTCTCAAATCTTGAGCAATAGGATTTCCGACAAACTTTATCCCATCAATTTGTCCTTCATAACTTCTAGTCTTAACCCCAAAGCGATCGCTACCTTGATAATCCAATTCTCCAGAAGTTAATTCGACGTTAATCAAACCTCCATCCTTATTTATCATCCCTGCATGAACCCCAGCTTGGCAAAGACTAGAATGCACTGTATAGATATTCGTTCCCCAGACTAGCGTAGTAATGGAATTGGAAGGGGCAGGAGAACATTTAAAAGTAAATACTTGACCAATATTTTGGGACTCTAATTCAAAACTACTTAGGCGAGTACTCCAACCAATTTCTGGTACTGAATTTAATTTTGTTTGAGCCTTGACTATTTTGGCACTCAACAACTCTGTGGTTAAGATAGCACTTAAAAAGCCTAAAATAATAGTTTTGGAAGAAAGTGATAGTTTCATCAAATTACTCTAAACCATCCTTAAGAACTCTTCTGTAACTTCAGTTATATTTTATCATCGCCCTAAATTAGCTAGAGATATTGGTATAAATAACTCGAAACAACTTCCATATAATTCTGATTCCAAGAAGATAAAATTTTAGCTTGGTTTGTAGCTTTTTCAGTTAGTTCAAAGGTCTGAGCTTGTGCAATCAGCAATTCTGACCATGTTACTTTAGATACTGTTTTGGCTACACCTAATCTCGACAAGTTGAACGTATTGAGTTTTTCTTCTAAATGTCTAGGAAATAAGAGCTGAGGAATACCTGCTAGTAAACAAGCCAGAGAAGTAGTTAGACTTCCATGATGAATAGCTAGAGATTTATCAGCAAGAACTTCATTTAAAGGTTTAAACTCACATTCTGGTTGCAGAGTTTGCTCTATAAGCTGACGATAGGGATAATTATGGGCTAGATAAGCCCAGGAGGTAATACTTTCAATACATTGCCGACTATGGGGTATAGGTGCAATATGTAAGCCCACATACTGTTGTTTATCACCATGTCGTAGATATTGATAGGGATCTAGTTCAGGAATACTAAAAATAAAACTACGTTCTCCATTGAGAACTTTGCCTAATGGTTCATTCAGCTTGACAACTTTCTGAATCGTTTCATTAACTTTCTCCAAACGCTCAAATGATTCAGGAGGGGCTGGAAAATTGAGCATCGGAAAAACTTCTACAGGGGGTGGAATAGTAAAACCACCTCCGATAACAATCACAGGCATAACTCCGTATGCAGCCAATACTAAACCAGGAGCATGATCCGCAATAACAAACTGAGGCTTAATTTCTCCTAAAATTGAACGCCAGTTCTTCAAATGTGTTTGGAGGCAATGTACATCTCCAAACCCAAAAGTTTCTAGAATATCTGCAAAACTATAAGATAGGCTACGCCCAGAAAATGTTAGAGACGGAGAGGGTATAATAGACCAGGTTATATTAATTCCTTTAATAAGAGCGGATTTTAGCGCAAATACTGGTTCAACTCCCTGAATTTCCAGCATTTTGGCAAGTGCAGCAAGACGATGGATATGTGCCTGACCACTTCCTAATTCCCATCCCAATAGTACTTTCATGGAATTATTTGGCTCATTAATTTATCCAGGTTATAGTAATCCTAATCTAAGTTAGAAACAGATTTGTCTTTAAGTTAATTGAACAAATATCATTATCTACCATGAGAATAATTCTAAGCAAAAAAGGCATAGTATCTACTGTGGGAGCAACAATTGTTCTCGGAACTTTTGGAGCTTCTTCTAGTTCCGCTGCTTTCCTTGATTTTGACTTCACTACAATCAATGGCGCGACGGGGAGTTTTACTTTAGACACTTCCATTCAGGATAGCAATGGAAACGCAGATTTGGGGTTTTTTGAAAATGCTATTACTAATATTCAATATCCTTTGTTCGGAATTAATGAGCCAGGACCATTAGACATTGAAACTTTTTTTAATCCACCAGCAACAGAGGAAGTAGTAATTTTTTCGGTTCAAAGCCCTAACAATTCCAGTTCTCTTGGCTTCCTAGATATTTATTTAGATTATGATGACCCAGATATATTATCCAATAATCCTGATGATTATTTCATTAGTGAAGCAGGAGATTTTGCTGGATACGGGGGATTGATACAAGAGTTTGCGCCGCCAGGGCGATTTTCTAGGATTGTAGAACTTAGTGTTACTAAACAATCTATTCCAGAGCCATCCTTCACTTTAGGTTTATTAGCTCTTTCAGCCTTGGGAACAAAAAAGGCAATTAAGCGCACATTTAATCAGCCATAAATAATACCCAATCTAGTTTAGATTCCCCACTTAAAAAATAGGGAAGTCAGAAATCAGAAAGATTTTAACCGAATTAGGAAAAGTATACTTTGGTAATCAGATTTGGTATAAAACCATAGTTAATCTCTTCGTAATCAAGTGTAGCTTACCACTGCTTGGTTACTCTACTTTTCAACTTTTCCCTCAGCTTCTAAACATTGAAATTTACTTTGATTTTACAAACGAAGACAAATTCAGTTTAGGTTTGATCTTTGGATTTTTCTTATTTCGTCCAGTTTTATTCTTTTGCCCTTGTAGTTTACTAGGCTTGGGCAATTTTATGAATTTAGGAGCTTGTTCCAAAGTTTCTCCCAGTTCTTCAACAAAAGCAAAGACATCACGCTCTGGCAGAAAAACTGCTTTAATCTGCACAAACATTGAATGTCCTTGCTCTTTGCCACCTCTGGGATTATATCTAAATGGTCTAACTGGGGAATCTTTCCAGAGAACAGGAATATGAGTTGCCTTCATAAATTTAGCTTGAGTTGTAGGATCATCACTCTTCTTGAGAAAGTCTAGTCGCTCTTGCTTGAAGTTGAGGAAGATGGAAATGCAAGGCTGACGGCATACAGGAATAAACTGCCACAAGCCACAGATTTTAAATTCGTTATCTTTTAAATCATTGGAAATACTATTTTCATAACCGCCAATGTCAA
>JASJDF010000227.1 GCA_030065715.1 Xenococcaceae cyanobacterium MO_188.B19
ATTTCAGATTTAGCAGCAGCTACACGACTCATATCTATTAAGTCGTTAATAATCATCATTAGTTTTTTCCCACTACGATAGATTAAATCTATATAGTCAACTTGACGCTTATTTAGCTGTCCTATTTTTTCAGCTTTTAGCAGACGCGATAAGCCAATAATGGCAGTAAGAGGAGATTTTAAATCATGACCTAAATTAGATAAAAATTCATTTTTCAAATAGTTCAATTGAACGGGGTTGCTATCATCAAAGTTCTTTTCATATGTTTGGGGTTGATTCTCAATATTAATTTCTGGTTCAATTTCTATAGCTAACCAACTTTCTTTTAGAGGAGAATTGGGATCAAGTAAAAAATTATTATTAAAGTTTAGTGGTAGCTTGAGATATTTGGAATGTTTCTTTTCTAATAATACTGTATTGGAAGTTGGTAGGTTTTCAGATAAAGTATTTGGTAATTCTGAATACTCTATTTTGTAATTTTTTATTATAGATTCGTCTGTTTTTTGGCTACTAACTAATTCGGTAATGACTGGTTGAGGTAATAATTCATGGAGAAAAGAATTTAAACTGATATCTCCTTGAGGACAATGATGATAATCATAACAATATAGATTGCTATATAAAGTTTTACCTTCTTTGCTTTTTAAGATTATTGGTAAGGGAATTTTGTCTAATAGTCTATATAAATCTTCTTCAACAGAGACTGTTGGTTTTGAGATTGTTGCTTGTTGATTATTAGTTTCTGTTAATAAACATTTAAGCAATCTACTAATGTCTATTTTTCCTAAGAGTTTTCCTGTAAGATCAACTACTAAATAAAAGTTTTCATGACTCTCACTAGAATTGTGAAGATGCAAATAGGGTAATAACTCTTTGATGCTTAGTTGGGAAGATACAATAGGAGTCGGAGTTATCAGGTGAGGGTAACTTAACAGTAATTGATTATCACTTGCTATATCTGTGAAAATAGCTGGGTTTCGTGATTGGTTGACTTGATCTGGATGTTTTTTGGCAACAAGGGATAATAAACGATAACCCTGAACGATCCCGATTGGCGATCGCTCCTTATTTATAATGGCTACAATACCATTTTTACCAGACTGGACTTGGGTAATTAAAGTTTCAAGGCTAGAATCTTGGTAGCAAGTAGGGATAGGACAAATAAATTCTTTTAGAGTTATTTCCGAACTAAACATGAACTTTGATTGAGTTCCTGGTAGAAATAGGCTCGTAACTTTACAATCAGTAATAACTAACTTACATCTTTCGCGCTCTCTAGAACGCAGTTTTATGATTTAGCCAGCTTAAAAACTTAACTCAACTTACTAGCTGCAATGTTTTTATTATTAGCTTAAACTTACATCAGTCTAACCTGACACTTACAATTAATTACAATTCTCATTGTGGGGCAATAAATGTTAACTTTTTATAAGTACCATTTTTAAACCCAAACCTGCTATAGGAGGCTGAACAATTCTAGTTAGTCTTCCACTAATGTTCAACCATCAAAACAATCTGAATTCTGGAGATAACCAGAAAAAGCTGAATAACTTACATATTTGTCTCTTCTCTCCTGAGGGGAATTTCACGCAATTGCTTAGAGGTATTTTGTCCAGCGATCGCTATGCCTTAAAAGAAATCGATTGCGAGGATAATTTTATCGAATTTGTCGAAAATCAAAAAGAGCAAATTGACTGCCTAGTTTTTCTCAATAGAACTGTATGGCAAAATCTTTTGACTGGATTAAAAAAGTTGGGAGTAATTTTGCCAGTAGTAATAGTCAATGTAGAAGGGTCTAATATAGATAGTAGTAATGTAGAAGCTTCTAATGTTAGTGTTGAGCAAAATTCAGAACTATATCATAGTGCGGAGATTCAGTTAGATGCTCAAAAATTAGAGCAAATCCCCTCTTATATTAATTTTGCTATTACCCAATTTTTAAATCTTGCCCCTAGCTGCTCTTTGAGTCAACATTCAACTAAATTGAACCAGGAACGGCAAGAAACTCACCTTTTTTTAGCCTCACAACAACAAAGATTAGCAGAGAAACTCAAAGAAAGGTTAGGGTATTTAGGTATTTACTATAAACGTAATCCCAGAGATTTTTATCAAAATTTAGACCAATCTCAAAAGCAACAATTCTTCCAATATTTAAGTGAAGAGTATCGTAAGATTATTCTGGCTTATTTTGAGGATATTCCAGAAATTAACCAATGGATTGACAATTTTGTCGATCAAGCTTTTTTTGCTGATATTTCCATATCTCAAATCTTAGAAATACACATGGAATTAATGGATGAATTTGCCCAACAGCTTAAATTAGAAGGGAGAAGCGAAGAAATTTTGCTAGATTACCGACTAGCCTTGATCGATATTATTGCCCATTTGTGCGAAATGTATCGCCGTTCAATTCCTAGAGAACATATAGACCACATTCCTTTTAATGCTTTATTCCCCGAAGACTAAGTATTGAAACTACTAGTATTTAAGGATTTTTCTGACAAAACAAGAATACTAAGACTCTTATTTTTACGTTTAACTTTTATTGAAATCATAGCGTCAATTATTAATTATAATTATGAAAAAATTTAGAAAAACTTATGTTCTTAAGCTCTATGTCGCGGGAAATACTCCCAATTCAGTCAGAGCCTTAAAAATTTTAAAGAATATCCTGGAAAAAGACTTTCAAGGGGTTTACGCTTTAAAGGTAATTGATGTTTTGAAAAATCCCCAACTAGCAGAAGAAGATAAAATATTAGCGACTCCTACTCTCTCCAAAGTTCTACCACCTCCTGTGAGGAAAATTATTGGTGATCTTTCTGATCGGGAGAAAGTCTTAATTGGACTAGATTTGCTTTATGAAGAAATCAGCGAGCGATTCGATCAAGAGATGAAATAAATTCTCAGCTCGACCATAATCAATCTTCGTCGTAATTTTTGAAGCTTAATCTGCTATTGTTGGCAGTAAACAAATATTTATAAAAAAACTCATAGGATATTTATTTTTTTGACTGGATATGAATCAAGATAATCCCAATCCATCAAAATTGGAGCAAACCTCTACTAAAGGAGTTCGTAAAATGCGAACTGCTATAGAAGGATTTGATGAAATCACTCATGGTGGCATTCCTATAGGAAGGACTACTCTAGTGAGTGGCACATCTGGTACAGGAAAAACCTTACTAGCGGTGCAGTTTCTTTATCACGGGATTAAATACTTTGATTACCCTGGTATTTTTATTACTTTTGAAGAATCACCTGAAGATATTATTCAAAATGCTCACAGCTTTGGCTGGAACTTACAGAGTCTAGTAGATACTGGCAAGTTGTTTATTCTAGATGCTTCTCCCGATCCAGAAGGACAAGAAATAGTTGGTAATTTCGATCTTTCGGCTCTGATCGAAAGAATCCAATATGCAATCAAAAAATACAAAGCTAAGTTAGTTTCCATTGACTCTGTCACCGCAGTATTTCAACAATATGATGCAGCTTCAGTAGTTAGAAGAGAGATCTTTCGTTTAGTTGCTCGCCTCAAGCAACTAAAAGTTACATCGATCATGACCACAGAAAGAATTGAAGAATATGGACCAGTAGCTCGTTTTGGGGTCGAAGAATTTGTCTCTGATAATGTGGTAATTGTGCGGAATGTACTGGAAGGAGAGCGTCGTCGTCGTACTATCGAAATTCTTAAACTACGTGGCACAACCCACATGAAAGGAGAGTATCCTTTTACTATTACTAATGATGGGATTAATATCTTCCCTCTAGGAGCAATGCGTTTAACTCAACGTTCTTCCAATGTACGTATTTCGTCAGGTGTAAATACTTTAGACGAACTGTGTGGCGGTGGTTTCTTCAAAGATTCCATTATCTTGGCAACAGGTGCAACGGGTACAGGAAAAACCCTATTAGTAAGTAAGTTTATTGAAGAAGGCTGTCGTCGAGGAGAAAGAGCCATTCTCTTCGCTTATGAAGAATCAAGAGCCCAATTATCCCGCAATGCCTCTTCCTGGGGGATTAACTTTGAAGAAATGGAACAAAAAGGATTGCTAAAATTATTATGCTGCTATCCTGAATCCGCTGGTTTGGAAGATCATTTACAAACAATTAAATCTGAGATTGCCCAGTTTAAGCCTTCTCGAATTGCCATTGACTCCTTATCGGCTTTAGCTAGGGGTGTTACTAATAACGCTTTTCGTCAGTTTGTGATTGGTGTGACTGGTTATGCCAAGCAGGAAGAAATTACTGGGTTCTTTACCAATACCACAGATCAATTTATGGGGTCTAACTCTATTACCGAATCCCATATTTCTACTATCACCGATACGATTATTCTCTTACAGTATGTAGAAATTCGAGGCGAAATGTCACGAGCCATTAACGTATTTAAGATGCGTGGCTCTTGGCATGATACAGGAATTAGGGAATATGTGATCAATTCTGACGGTCCTAATATTAAAAATTCTTTCCGCAATTATGAAGGAATTATTAGTGGTTCTCCTACTCGCGTCGGTGTGGATGAGAAGGATCAGTTGTCTCGTATTGTCAGAGGTATGAAAGAAAAAGCAGATGAGTGATCTAGCCTCGAAGCCTTAGGGGAAGAGTTAAAGGTATAAGAAATAAGCTTTTACCTTTATCCCTTAACTAAACCCAAAGTTATTCCAAGATAATATTCTTGGAAGTTAGGCAGGATCACCTTTTATTAGATTATTGCAAGCCTAACCAAGATAGAAGACCTTGTCCTGTTACATATTCGATCGCCACAATTAAAATAAATCCGATCATAGCTGCCCGACCATTAAGTCTTTCTGCGTATTTATTGAAGCCGAATTTGGGGTCTTGTATATTGGGGGTGGTAGTAGGTTGTGTTTTATCCATTTCTAATATGGTTTTTACTCTAAAGTTAACGTTACAAAACTTTACTATACTATTTTAGTTTATTTTATGGCTTAAAGAGCTAAGAAAAATCAATTTGAATGTGTAATTTCCAGCCTAGGCACTTTCCAAAGGAGCCATCGTCAGACCAGCTCTTTTCAGTTGTTGATGATATAGTTCCGCCTGTTCTTGGGGTCCGACCCAAACAATCGCTTGTCCTGAAAAATGCACTTGCTCTGTTAGTGACCAAGCGCGATCGCTTGTCATCCCAGGAATATAAGTCATTAAAGTTTTGGCAACGTGCTGAAAAGTATTAAAGTCGTCGTTTAGAACAATCACCTTAAAATTTGGATAAGGCTTTTTAACCGTTTTACTGGCGTTTTCCTTAGTTAATATTGGTGTTGCACTCATCTATCAAACTCCGAAGTAATAGCTAATGTAAAAGTTCAGTCATAATTATTTCAACAGTTTAACCATTTTTCTTTTTTCCTTCAAAACCCATTTATTAATTATGGAATTGTCAATCGGTTGGTTATATCCTAATCTTATGAGTACTTACGGCGATCGCGGTAACGTGATTTGTCTCCAAAGACGCTGTGAGTGGAGAGATATTGAAGTACTAGTAGTTCCCTTAGACCGCACTATAGAAGCAGATAAAATAGCTCAAGTCGATATTATTGTGGGGGGTGGAGCTCAAGACCGTCAGCAAGAAATTGTGATGCGCGATCTCAAAGGAGCTAAAGCCGATACCCTCAAAGCTAAATTGGAGGAAGGAACGCCAGGAGTATTTACTTGTGGTTCCCCCCAACTCTTAGGACACTACTATGAACCCGCTTTAGGACAGAGGATTGAAGGTTTAGGTCTATTAGACTTGGTCAGCAAACACCCAGGAATAGATGCCCCTAGATGTATTGGTAATTTAGTTTTTGAAATTACCGCAGAACCTTTAGCTAGTGAACTTAAAGCCCTTTGGGGAGATACCCCCATAGTCATTGGCTTTGAAAATCATGGGGGTAGAACTTATTTAAACCAAGTCCAAGCTTTAGGCAAAGTAATCCAAGGTTATGGCAACAATGGGGAGGATGGGACAGAAGGAGCATTTTTCCATAACGCGATCGCTACTTACTCTCATGGTCCTTTATTGCCAAAAAATCCTTTTATTGCAGATTGGCTAATTAAAGTTGCATTACAAAACAAATATCAAACCTCCATTAATCTCTCAAAACTAGAGAATTCAATGGTTGAAGAAGCACGCAAGGCAATGTTGCATAAGCTAGGTTTGCGCAACATTGCAACAACAGTTTAGAAATTCTGATATAAATCTTCTATCAAGTTGCGTGCAATGCAACAAAATTTAGATTAATATTGGCAATTAAATAATGCAACTTAAAGTTGCATTGATATTTCTCAACTCAAAATTCTAATCATGTTATGAATGAACAAACCTTAGATCGTAGCCCTGCTGGGATTCTGGTTCTCATCATTCCCTTGGCTTTTGCAATAGTCATTTTGTATAAGCTGTGGCCTCTATTGTTGGCTTTAGTTCTACTAATAGTTAGCTGGAAAACCTGGCAAAATTATCAGTGGCAGCAATGGTGTGAGTTAGTAAATCCTTATTTTAATAACCTGGTCAAAGAAAACCGAGGCTATCTGACTCCTCTAGATTTAACTTTAAAAGTTAATTTGAGTGACAAAGCAGCAAAAGCTTTTTTAGAACGTAAATCTCAAGAATATGGTGTATCACCCAAGCTAATTAAAAACAAAGGGGTAGTTTATTATTTTCCTACAGCTAGTGCTTTGGGCAGTATTTTAGATGATAGCGAACCTTTTGGGGACTTCGAGTCAGAAGAAACAACTACTCCTGAGTTAGTAACTGCTGCATCTGTTGCGAGAGAATCTAGTAAGTCTTCTTTTAAAGAACTTACTAAACTGGCAAAAGAAGAACAAAGTAAAATGGCTGCTGCTTCTGTGGCTGTTGAACCAGAAAAAACTACCATCAAAAAAATGAATCAAGCGGAATTAGCCAAACGTCTTGATGTTAATTCCAGTACTGTAGGTAGAAATAAGACTAAATCTGAATCTGATTTTGCGATGTGGAGCCTAAGTAAAGATCCAGAGGGAATTGCTTGGAAATATGTAGAAAAAACTAATGAGTTTGTTCCTGCTGAAATAAATTAAACAAAGGAATGAGGAACAAGGAAACAGGAAAATACGCTTATTTCTAACTCCTTGCTCCTAATTTCTAACTTTGAATTCTCTACTTCGCTGTAGCTTTGGCTTTCTTTTGTTTTTTCTTAGCTGCCTGTTTAGCTCGTTTAGCTGCTTGTTTAGCTGCCTTCGCCTCTGCTGCTAGACGTTGTTGTTCTTTCTGCTTTGCTTCTTCAATTTTTCCGAGATAATAATGATAATCTCCTTGATAGGCATTTAATTCTCCTTCTCTAATTTCTACAATTTTATTGGCTACTTGAGAAATAAAATAGCGGTCATGAGAAACAATAATTACCGAACCATCATAATTTTGTAATGCTTCTTCTAGCATTTCTTTAGCAGGAATATCTAAATGGTTTGTTGGCTCATCTAAGATTAATAAGTTAGCAGGAGTTAGTAACATTTTAGCTAAAGCTAATCGAGCTTTTTCCCCTCCACTGAGAGCTTTTACTTGTTTAAATGCTGTTTCTCCACTAAACAAAAATCGACCTAAAAGAGTTCGTACTTCTTCATTTTTCCAGGTAGGAACTTCATCATGTATAGTTTCCATGACGGTTTTTTCTAAGTCTAAAGCTTCTGCTTGATTTTGCTCGAAATAGCCAGGGATTACATTATGTTTACCCAAAGCAACTGTGCCATCTTCTGGCTGTTCCATACCCATAATCATTCGTAGTAAGGTAGATTTTCCTGCTCCATTGGCTCCCAAAAAAGCAATGCGATCGCCTCTTTCAATAGTTAATTCTGCTCCCAAAAACAGAATTTTATCGTTATAGGTGTGGGTCAAATCGTCAATCACTACTACTTCCCTACCACTACGAGGAGAAGGGGGAAATTGAAATCTTAAACTTTTGACATCAGAAATAGGAGCATCTACTAAATCAATTTTTTCTAGTTGTTTTTCTCTACTTTTTGCCTGAGTACTTCTAGTTGCACTAGCGCGGAAACGTTCAATAAATTCTTGTTGTTTAGCTATTTCTTTTTGTTGCCGTTCGTAGGTTGCAGACTGAGCTAGTTTAGTCTCTTCTTTCTGTTGTAAATAGCTGGAATAGTTACCAGGATAAACAGTAGAAACCCCCCGTTCTGTTTCCACAATTTTAGTGCAGAGACGGTCTAAAAATTCTCGGTCATGGGAGACAATTACCATGGGAGTATTAATCCCTTTGAGATAATTTTCTAGCCATTCAATGGTTTCTAAGTCTAAGTGGTTGGTCGGCTCGTCCAATAGTAGTAAATCTGGTTCTTGCAGTAAGATTTTGCCTAAGCTCATCCGCATTTGCCAACCACCGCTAAAAGAGCTTACCAGGCGATCTCCATCTTCAGGGACAAATCCCACTTCTGGTAATATTTTCTCAATTTGGGATTCTAAATTATATCCATCTAAAGCTTCAAATTTACGTTGTAATTTATCAAGTTTATGAATCAGTTTATCTAGAGTTTCAGCATCAGCAGTTTCCATGTCCTGCTGTATTTGGAGTAATTTATGGTGTACATTATTAGCCTCAGTAAAAACTGTCCAAAATTCTTCTTTTACAGTCCGAGTTGGTTCGACTTCAAACTCTTGGGTAAGATAAGCTATCTTGAGACTACTGGGGCGAATTACGTCTCCCGATGTTGCTTCTACTTCTCCTGTAATAATTTTCAGTTGAGTGGATTT
>JASJDF010000228.1 GCA_030065715.1 Xenococcaceae cyanobacterium MO_188.B19
AAAGTAGAGGTGGTGGCTTCAGAATTGCGATATAACTGAAGGATATTATTTTTATCGTCTTCTGTCAGTTTTCTAGGACTCATAGTCTCCAAATTAAACCGTTGATGTCAGTTTGATCTTATGGTTAAAACAATTGTTTTAGTATTAAGCTTTTTTATCATAACGCCAAATTCCTTGCCTTAAAGACTTTATTTTTATGGAATCTGGAAAATAACGCATCTGAGAGATGTTCACTCATTCTTTGGGGTTTCTATACTCCAAGAATGTCAAAGATTAGCAGGCACTCTGCGATCTGCCAAAGGCAGGCACTGCGTGATCGCACACATGATTTGTTTCTAAAGTGAGATACTTACAAGAAAGTAAGCATATATACGATGTAATAAATACCATCTAATCATAACTTATATTATGATCATGGTCTAATTTGTTTTGAGTCAAAACATTGGGAATTTTTGTGGAATATTTTCAGGATAGTTAGTAATTATTCCATCAATTTTTAATTTGGTCATCATCTCAACATCTTCTAGACTATTGACAGTATATGCCCAACATTTAAAATCTTTTTGGTGTACATCATTAATAAAATCCAAGTCGATAAAATTGTAATTATTGATAATAGTAGTGACTTTAAGTTTTGCAGCTATCTTTAAATAGTCTAAAGGTACACCATAAAGTAAAAGTCCTAAGTTTATTTTGGAGTCCAGATGTCGTACTTGCTGTAATTCATAGTGATTAAAGGAAGAAATTATAAAATCATCATAAGACCATCCTTGATTAAGATAGAAATGAATCAAATCTACTATTAGAGTTGCGATATATTTACTTTTTAGTTCAATATTAATACCGACTTGTCGATTAACAGCATTAAAAACTGCTTCTAGAGTGGGTATTTGTTCTCCTTTTCCTGCATCTAAAGAACTAAGATAAGAAAAGCTTTTATCTGTAATGTAGCCTTCCCCATTAGTAGTCCTTGATAAGTTGAGATCGTGGATTACTATTAGTTTATTTCCCACTCGATGTACGTCAATTTCTACAGCATCAACCCCTAGAGAAATAGCCTTGTTGATTGATAATATAGTGTTCTCAGGCTCATGTCCCATTGCTCCTCGATGACCGATGCACAATAATTTTCGAGAGTTTAACCAAGACATATTCTACAATTGTGAAAGTATAATGAAATCCTCTTAAATTTACTTTTTTTGAAAGCTCTATCAACTAAAATGATTACTCGTCAGTATTCTCAAAATATTGCTTATATTGGTAGTATGCTGGGGATTCTTCTTTATATTCCCCTCGGACTCTCCCAGACTGTTACAGAATCACCTTTTCCTAAGATAGAGCCACCAACCTATAATTTAGGTTCTATAAAATCCCATGTTACTCTACAAATCATTTCCATCGCGCACCAAGGTAAAACCAAATCTCTAACATCAGATCAATCTCTAACAGTAAAAATTAAGGCTACTCCTGGGGTGAATGCTTCCATACTTTTACTAGCGGATAAATACGTTATTAAAGAAACTACTGCTAGAGAAATTTCTTCAGGAATTTATCAAGCCACAATTGATTTTGACTCTAACACCCAGATTGTGGAAGGAGTAATAATGGTTCGCTTACAACATGGGAAAGAAGTAGTTTATAAATCAGAAAATACTCCTTTTAGTGTTACTAGGGTAAATCCCGAAGGTACTTGCACCATAGGAGGTTCAAGACTTATTCCTAACTGTAATTTGGATTCTGGTGACCCAGAAGTTGCAACTATTCCTTTGAATTTTACCAGTCATAGTAATGGAGAAATAGTTAATGGGGAAGATTTAGTCGTGATAGGGGAAACTCAACCTAATGCTGAGGTAAATATTAAAGTAAGTACGTTTTTGCCCCTAATGGGAGATATTGTCAAGTTAGAGGGAGAAACTTTACTCAATAAAACTATTATTGCCGATCAAAAAGGTAATTTTTCTTTTGCTGTTCCCCAAGCCAACAAAACTATTTCGGGATTGAAGTACAATATTGATGCGATCGCAATAGTTGAAGATAGAACTAGTAAATCAGTACAACTTACTTTGCAAAACAATTAATATCTTAGTCATTATGGCAGACTCTATCATGTATCAAGAGGATGGTTATGTTGTCCTCGAAGCGGATCATCCAGAACAGTTTTTTACACCAGAAGAGTTACAACTTAAGCTGAAAGAATATTTGCTAGATGAAAAAATAGATATACCAAGGGAGTTACAGAACTTAGATTCAGTAGATGCCCAAGCAAAACATCTGATGGAAAACTATTTTGAATTAGATATTGGTGCAGATAAATTTTTGCAATGGTATGTAGTACGTTTAGAAAAGTAGCTAACTTTCATCTATGATGAGAAAGTTGAACATTGATCATTAGCAGGTCACAGGAATCATGAAATCTTCTTTAGTAATTCTTTATCACCGTGAACCCTATGATGAAGTAATCAAAGATGGTAAAACCATTTATGTTCGCAAAAAAAGTCCCAATGGTATTGTTCCTACCTTAAAAAGTTTCTTTGCTGATGTTAATCGTGGTACTTGGGTGGCTTGGAAACAAATAACCGCTAAACAAAAAGCGAATTTTGAGCCGAAAGTTCAGATAGAAGGAGAGGGAAACTACAGCGTACTGCGTATTCCCCTCGATGCCCAACAAGTTAAAGATTTCTATCACATAACTTCTAAAGAAGCCTTTTGGCCCATCCTACACTCCTTTCCTTTTCACTTTACTTCTGAATCTACTGATTGGGAAAATTTCCAAAATATTAATCGCTTATTTGCTGAAGCAGCCTGTGAAGAAGCAGCAGATGACGCTTTAATTTGGATTCATGATTACAATTTATGGTTAGTACCCAAATATATTAGGGAAAAAAAGCCCAACGCCAGAATTGCTTTTTTCCATCACACTCCTTTCCCTTCGGTAGATGTATTTAATATACTACCCTGGCGTGACGCGATCGTAGAAAGTCTGTTATGTTGTGATATTGTCGGGTTTCATGTGCCTCGATATTCCGAAAATTTCGTCAACGTTGTTCGGAGTCTCAAACCCGTTAAAATCTTAAAGCAAGAATCAGTTGCCGAAGGACATATGACTCCTGTAGGAGTAGCATTAGCAGAGCCTGAAGTAACTACTCAGTTGAGTTATAAAGGGCAAGTTGTTAATATAGATTCTTTTCCTGTAGGAACCAATCCCCAATTTATCCAATCAATCTTAGCCGAGCCAGAAACTCAAGCTAGATTAGCCGAAGTTAAAGAAGAGTTACAGGGTAGAAAACTGATCATTGCTGCTGGTAGGGTTGACTATGTAAAAGGTAATCTGGAAAAACTCGAAGCTTATGGGCGTTTATTAGAGCGTCGCCCAGATCTACAGGGTAAAATCAACTTTGTAATGACTTGTGTACAGGCTGCACCTGGAATGCGAGTTTATAAGACTGCTCAAAGCCAGATTGAGCAAGTAGTGGGTAAAATTAATGGTCGTTTTGCTAAATTGGGATGGACTCCCATACTACTCTTTACCCAACCCATCCCCCTAAGAGATTTATTTTGTTATTACAAAGCTGCGGATATTTGTTGGACAACCCCTTTACGAGATGGCTTAAATTTGGTTGCTAAAGAATATGTAGTAGCACATGAAGGGAAAGATGGAGTTCTAGTCTTATCAGAATTTGTTGGTGCTGCGGTGGAGTTATCAGAAGCAATTTTGACTAACCCCTATTCCATTAACCGTATGGATCAAGCTATTGAACAGGCTTTGACTATGTCCCCAGAAGAACAGCAAGAAAGAATGGCAAAAATGTATCATACTGTGACTACATATGATGTTAAGTACTGGGCAGATAGATTACTAGATAAATTTAAGAATTTAAAACGCGAAAAGGTATAGTTCTGAGTTAAGAGAGTTGATTGAGGGCGAGCTACGGTCGGGTTTGCCCTAATTCACTAAAGCCTAAGAGACTGTTTGTAAAAAGAAAATAAAGAAGAAACTAGAACTGAGATTAGACGACTAAAAATAAGGAGACAGAGTCAATCAGATATAGTCAATATGGTCAGACGAGCCTATCCATCAGATCTCAGGGATAACGAATGGGAAATCATTGAACCATTGTTACCCAAGAGTAAATCACGAGGAAGAAAAAGGGACACCGATTTAAGAGAAGTGGTTAATGCCATCTTGTACTTATTAGAAGAGGGATGTCAGTGGCGAGCATTACCTCATGATTTTCCACATTGGTCAACAGTCAGAACTTACTTCGACAAATGGAACAAACATAAAGTTTGGTATCAAATGAATCGACTACTTCGAGAAGAGTTGAGACAACAACAAGGAAGAGAAGCTCAGCCAAGCGCAGCATCTATAGATAGTCAGTCAGTAAAAACGACACAAAAAAGCGGTGCGACCCCGCTGGGGTTTCCCCAGCATGGGAACGCGCACCAAGACAGGGGGAAGTATATGGCTTTGATGGAGGCCAAAAAGTTAAAGGTAGAAAACGTCAACACCGCGATTGGATATGCTTCTTAGCCAGAAGCATCCCTCGCGGTCATATTTTAGTAGATACCTTAGGATTATTATTAGAGGTAATAGTAACCGAAGCTAATGGTGCGGAAAGAATTAATGGATTAGCATTGTTGGTTGAATCAGAAGAAAATTTAGAGAGATTAGAATTAATTTGGGTAGATCAAGGATATCAAGGCACAAGATTTGAAACGGGAGTAGAACATCTTTCATCAGCTAAAGTTGAAGTTATGAGAAGAGAGGGGAAAGGGTTTCAATTATTAGCTCGAAGATGGGTAGTAGAAAAAACCTTTGCATGGCTAATGCCAAAACGTCGTTTGGTGGTCGATTATGAGAAATTACCTGAAACAAGTGAGTCGCTCATTTACATTGCGATGGTTCACTTAATGTCAAAACGACTATCTCAAAATCAACAACCAATTGCTTAATGTTTTATTTACAAACAGTCTCTGATACAATTCTGAATGTAGTTAGAATCGATGATCCTGACTATGATAAACTCTTATTGCTGAGAACCATTGCACGAGAACTGACAACTGAACAGATCCTGTTAGGTTATAAGCATCGTTCCTCTGTGGAAACTAATTTCTATGTTGCCCAGGATAGCGCGGGGATGGAAATGCCCAGAGCCTGGACTGAGAATACTATCAAGCGTCGTATTAGTCTGGCAATGTTAGCTGGGTTTGTGCTCAAGGCTATCGCAGCCAGTTGTGAACCACTACCGATTGGAGCTTGGGATCTAAGACCTAAAGCTACAGCGGGTAGGCTCACTAATTATCTTGATATTCAGATTCATAATTTTGTGGCACTTGCTTTAGCTGGAGTCAAATCCAGAAACTACCATTTGACAAAGTCTTCCTTCACTCCGTAGTAGTACGTCAAGATTGTTTTGATGGATAAGTGTCATCAAAATTTCTCCCTTGTCTGCCTTATCTCCCTTATCTCCGTTGTCTTGTCTCAACCCATCATTTCAAAATTGACAGCACAGTAGTTTTATATCCGAAGGTGTATCCGCGATAGAATCCTTTAGGACGGCGGAGTACCTTCGACTATTTTTAGGGCATGGTTTCACAACAGGGAGGCAATTACTCATGATTAATTGCTAAGAACTGCCTAAAGCTTTGTCCCACTCCAACTGATGGACCAAACCATATTTAATAAAATCTTCAGGTTTGACGCGATCGCTTTTACCAAAAACCCCCAAACTATAGGGATTTTCTAACATTCTTTGAGTGACTAGCTCTTGCTCGAATTGACTTACTTCTTCTCTTGGCTTGTCAGTTTTAAAGAAGTCAACGATTAAAACAGTTCGGTCAAAATCTGTGTAATTGTGGGGACAGTGGGGATAACTGTGATCGAGAATCATGAATTCTCCTTCCTGCCAATAAAACTTGTCGTGGCAGATTTTCATAGCTACATCCCCTTCTGGCACAATTAATCCTAAATAGCCCCGATTCATGTGGGGGTTATAGTTCACATGGAGCTTAATATCTAAACCTGGGTGAAAGGTACCGAAATAAACATTTCTAATTAAATCATCATTACTTAGGTTGACTTGTGTGATCGCTTTAGATAATATGGGGAAATACTTTTCTCTTAATCCCAGTACCTTGGCTGCTGCTTCATCGGTATCGCGATCGGGATAAGTTATCTGATGTTCTTTGATATATGCTTCGATAAATTTACCTTGGAATAAAACCCCAAAGGCACTATATTTCTTTTCACCTTTCGTTTTAATGGTTTTAGATTTAGGTCCCATCACCTCGTAGGCGAGGCTTAATTCCTCTTGAGATGCCTGGTTCATGAAGTTAGTAAATTCATCACGAATTTCTTGCCAGTAGTCTTGAAAACCGCTAAGAAAAGAAAATTGTTGGGGATTTAAATGATACTCGGTATAGGTTTCCATAGTCTTTGGGAGTTAAAAAGTGTCAAGCGTAGGTTGGGAATGATTTTTTAAGCGATCGGCAGGGAAAAACTGCTACATCCATAATAACGATTGATTTGTTCGTGGGATTTTTAGATCAATTTTAATGAAAACTAGGACTGTGCTTCAATTCATTGTGATATTGCCTGACATTTTCAAGAAAAGAAGATAAATCGTGCCTGAGACACATCCCATTAGGAGAAACGGCATTTTACAGCTTTGTCGTACCAATAATCTTATTTTGTAAAAGTATTCGCTCCATCAATCATTCCTCAATATAGAATTACAATCAAACACTCAAAATAATAATCAAAGACTATTAATCAAATTTCCCGTAACTATATTTTGACCAGAGGTTAATGTGTCTGAAATTACAATTCTAGACAAAGTTATTAAAAACGTTTGTGTAGTTCGTCCCAATCAGCAATCTGTAGAAAAATTAGATTTAGGGATTAAGGATGGTAAATTTGCTGAAATTGCCTCAGAAATAAGCTCTGACAAGGCAAAAGAGGTGTTTGATGCTCAGAATAAACTAGGATTTCCAGGGCTTATAGATGCACATATGCACATCGGTATTTACCAACCCCTTGATCGAGATGCCGTCACTGAAAGCAAGGCAGCAGCGATGGGTGGTGTGACTACTAGCCTGAATTACATTCGCACAGGTCAATATTACCTAAATAAAGGTGGTTCTTATCAAGATTTTTTCCCAGAGGTACTAACACTGTCAGAAGGCAATTTCTATGTTGATTATGGCTATCATATCGCACCGATCGCCTCTGGTCATATTGAGGAAATGCAGTATCTCTTTGAGGAGCATGGTATTACATCGTTTAAAATCTTTATGTTTTATGGTGGTTATGGGTTACACGGTCTTTCCGACCAGCAAAATCTGTTTCTGATGATTAATAAAGAGGAAAGATATGACTTTGCCCATTTTGAATTTATTATGCGCGGTCTGACCCAATTAAGGGAATGTCATCCAGAAGCTAAGGATTACCTCAGTCTTAGCCTGCATTGCGAAACTGCCGAGATACTGCGTGCCTACACCAACATTGTACAGAAGGATAAAAATTTAACTGGGTTAAGAGCCTACAGTGCTGCTCGCCCGCCTCATTCCGAGGGACTGGCAATTGCGATCGCATCTTATCTTGCCCACGAAACCAACTGCGTTAATATTAATCTGCTGCACCTTAGTTCTCGCAAAGCAGTAGAAGCTGCTCTAACGATGCAAACAGCATTTCCCCATATTAATTTCAGGCGGGAAGTAACCGTAGGACATTTACTATTGGATGTAGATGCCCCAACAGGCAAATGGGCAAAAGTTAATCCACCTATCCGTCCCCGCGAGGATGTGGAATACCTATGGGAACAAGTGTTAAATCGCAAAATTGATTGGATTGTTAGCGATCATGCCTGCTGTGCTGCTGCTAAGAAAGCCAGTCTCCAAAATCCCGATAATATCTGGTTAGCTAAATCTGGTTTTGGTGGCACGGAATATTTACTCTCTGGGGTGTTTAGTGAAGGTAGCAAGCGGGGAATGTCTTATAATCACATAGCTGAATTACTCTGTTGGAATCCCGCTCAACGTTTTGGCTTGTGGGATAAGGGGGACATTGCCGTGGGTTACGATGCCGATCTGGTACTGTTCGATCCCAATGAAACCTTTGTCGTTCGTGCTACGGAGTCTGAATCGCAGCAAGGATATACCCCTTTTGAAGGAATGGAATTGACTGGACGAGTTAAGAGTACGTTTTTACGAGGAGATTTAATTTGCGATCACGGACAAATTGTGGGTTCTCCTCGTGGGTGTTATCTAAAACGTCCTTATAGAGAAGCTCAACCTTAGCCTTGTTAAAATCTATGCTTTACCCATAAGTAGGGAAAAGCATAGTTGTTAAAATAGCCAATGGAATTAATCCTGAAGTAGCAAGTAAAGTAGGATAAGTACTTAAAAATAAAATGCACTCCGATTTCTATGGATTAAACAAGATATTGGGGTAAGAAATGGGTAAATACGAAAAACTGCTGCAAAAGATTCTGACAGGAACATCTGATAACAATATTAACTTTTCCGAACTACGCCAGCTCCTTAAGAAATTGGAATTTGCAGAACGGGTTAAAGGCGACCACTATATTTTTACAAGAGATAATGTAGAAGAAATCATTAATATACAGCCTAAAAGTGGCAAAGCTAAAAGTTATCAAGTTAAACAAATCAGAAATTTAATTGTGAAATATCGTTTAGGAGATAGTGATGTCGGTTAAATA
>JASJDF010000229.1 GCA_030065715.1 Xenococcaceae cyanobacterium MO_188.B19
CGAGAAAGCTTAGGGACAAGAAAGAGATTTTTTAATGATATTAGGGCTTTGTTAAACTATGTATGGTTTCAGAGTTGGAATGATTTATTTATATTTATTTTAACAGAAGGAGAAGAAAGAGAGCCAGTTAATACGAGTTAAAACCGAAGAAAAAAACTTAAAAATCAGTAAAAAAAATCAGTAGAGAATCCCAAATTAATCTCAAAAAATTCCCCTAATTTTCATAAACTAGAATAATTAGGCTGTTTTTGACTGCTTGTTTTTTAGAAGTCTTTATGTAACACAAAAATTCCCAAGCTTACATGAGAAATAAAAGAGCAAAATTGAATCTAATCATAAAAAAACTGGATTTTTAAGAACTCTAATTCGTCAAATAATGATTATCATTCTTATAATGAGAATTGCTGGGCGATCTCACTCTTATATTACTAAAAATCTTGGTGTATTTTGATGACATAATTGATGCAAAAATAGATTACCTTGCTAGTAAATACAAGATTGTTGCCAATGTTTTTTCTTTTCTATAGTTTGTATTTTTCCCAATGGGACAGTTCTTTCAGACATAAAATAAATTGCAATATTATCTAGTTTATGATTGGCTTGATGGCTATTATTCCATTGTTGACAAAGATATTTGCCATAGTGAGGATATAATTTTTTACCAATGTTACGATTTAAGTTAATAAAGTAAGTTCGCCATTGCATATTTTGATATAGTTTATTTCTTTCTTTAATAGTTGGTTTATCCCAACTAATATTTTTGGTATTTCTTAAAATATCAACTTGACTGCCATTTTTAAGATTGCCTATGATGACATGCCATCCATCATCCCTAGGAGGGTTGGGGGCAAAAATACTCCAAGATTGATCTAGTCTAGTTAATCCTCCTAACCAGCGAATACTTCGTGCTGTTTTGCTGTGGGTGACTCTTCTAACAATTTGACTTGTTGTAGTAGGGGATTGATCGAAAATATAACTGTTGGTAAAGCTAGTAAGATTCCACAAAGTTATGACAGCCAGAATAAATAAAGTAATGATATTAAAAGTTAATCTTGGCTTTACCTGAAAAGAGGTGTATTTAAATGGTGCAGTAAATTTTCCTGCTAAACGGCGATTATTAGCAATAGTTTCATATATTTTGTTACCAATGGCTGCTAAAGGTTTGATCTTTAGGATAGGGGCAAGCCACCATAAAATAGGAGAGAGGCTCACAACATAAATAATTCCTTGCCATTTAAAATATCTTTTTCCTTGCCAATCTTCTACCACCCAAGAATTATATTTCTCCATATCAGCATAGATATCGGGATTTTCTTGAGCTACCAGTAAAGGAGTGCCAGGTAAAATTAGAAAGGTGCGCAGAAAGAGAACTATTTTTTTACAAAAACCACAATCTTTATCGTAATTAATTCTTAATCCTGCTCTTTCTTTGGTGTAAGTTTTTTTATTTAACCAATCCCAAGCTGGAGAAGGAATAAAAGCCAGCCACGCAGCAACACATAAAGCGGGAAAGATACCAATAGTAAAAGATAAACCAAAGCTAATATGTAATGAGATAAAAGCAACGATCGCAATACCACGAAAAAAGTGATTTTTCCAAGGGATAAAAAGTAATAAAGCTCCCAACCATTCAAACCATAATGCACCAAAATTCATAGTAGGAAGTAATGGTTTTAAGCTTAGTAAAAATTGCCCAAATCTTGTGGCATATTGATCAAAACTTAAAGCATAATATACGGCACTACCTTCTTCCGACCATAAAGGACTTTGGTGCTTAAACCAAGCAGAAAACATATAGATATAACATAACTGGATAATAAATCCTACTGTTGCTCCAGAAATTACTCTTTTAGGTAGAGGTTTAGTAGAAGTATTTAAAGCACTATCAATAGAATAGACAGCACCTAAAGGCAAAAACATTGCCCAAAATACCAACGCTCTTAAAGTATCATCTCCTGCAAAAAGTAAAGCTGGATTGCGATTATGCAGTGAAATTAACATCACCCAAGAAGCAATAGTCGCTAAACGAGTGCGATAACCAATTAATAGCAATAAAGCGAAAAATATTGAAGCAAAAAATATAAGTTGCTGGACAAAAATATCACCACTAACTAAATGAATTGACCAATACCAAGGTTTCATAAATTCATTAATTAAAGTATTACGTGGTAGTAAACCAGAGTCGCTATAATGAGGTGTAATATCTCCAAATCGAATTATTAAATCAGCTAGAATAACTACTGCTAATCCGATACGAAATAGAGCTAGAGAGCGAAGATCGAAACTAAATATATTTTGAATTATGGCAGTAAGTCTAGTACTAGATTTTTGCTCTTTTATGCTCATAGTTTTGTTATACATTTTTAACCAAATATTAAATTTTTAAATACTTGTAATCGATGACGCATACTAGGTAAACGCTGAATAAGTTATTCTACATTTTCTAGACTTAACCCAACTAAATTTACTGAAATATAAAGCAGTATATAAACCACCAAATCCTCCTCCAGCTATTAGTATATTAATTAGTTTATTATTCATATAGCTAAAAACTACTGGTTTTAAACTAGATGCGGTTTATTAATAAATATTTTGATTTTCTTGTTTCATTCCTGTTTGTACCGCCCATAAATTGGCATAGACTCCGTCTTTTTCGAGTAGTGCCTCATGTGTACCATATTCAACGATTTTGCCGTATTCTAAAACATAAATAGAATCTGCGTGACGAATGGTAGAAAGGCGATGGGCGATCGCGATTGTAGTACGATTTTGAGTGATTTTTTCTAAGGAACGAGCGATCGCAGCTTCCGTTTCATTGTCAACGGCGGAGGTGGCTTCATCTAAGATGAGTATGGGAGGATTCTTTAACACAGCTCTTGCGATCGCAATTCTCTGTCTTTGTCCCCCAGAAAGCTTTTGTCCCCTTTCTCCGACGATAGTATCGTAACCATGGGGCAGATTAGAGATGAATTGATCTGCTTCAGCAATTTTGGCAGCAGCAATTATTTCTGCTTCTGTAGCGTAGTTAGTACCATAAGCAATATTGTCTTTTACTGTGCCATGAAATAAGAATACATCTTGACTGACCAAGCCCATAGCTTTTCTAAGATCGGTTAAGTTAATTTCTTGAATATCTATTCCATCCAGAGTGATACTTCCCCGTGCAATTTCATAGAAGCGCAACAGTAGCTTAACTAAAGTACTCTTACCAGAACCAGTAGAACCCACTATAGCAATAGTCTCCCCCGCAGGAATAGCCAGAGATAAATTTTCAATTACTGATTGTCTGTCATTGTAAGCAAAAGTAATATTATCCAGCTTAATTGTGCCTTGAATATTGCTAGTAGGTAAAGCCAAACTTCCTGAATGAATGGCAATAGGAGTATCCAACAAATCCATCACCCTATTGGTTGAAGCCATTGCCCTTTGATAGAGGTCGAGGGTTTGCCCTAATCTAGTAAGGGGCCATAATAGTCTTTGAGTCAAGAAAACTAAGACACTGTAAGTGCCTACTGCAAGATTGCCATTAACCGCTTCCATTCCCCCATAAAGTAAAATCGCGCTAAATCCCGCTAGGATAATCATCCGAATCAGAGGGATAAAAGCAGCCGAAAATGCGATCGCCTGACGATTACTCTGACGATAGGTTTCACTCTCCTGTCGCAGTCTTTCTATCTCATAAGCTTCTGTAGTAAAACTTTTAATCGTAGTGATTCCACTCAAATTATTTGCCAGTCTGCTACTAAGAAGACTCACACTCTCCCTTACCTTGGCATAACGAGGAGCCAATTTTCTTTGAAACGCGATCGAACCCCATAAAATTAAAGGAATAGGTAGCATAGCCATCCAAGCAACCCCAGGAGTTAAGACAAAAAATGCCCCACCAATAATTATTACAGTGGTTAATACCTGTAAAATTTCATTTGCCCCAACATCCAAAAACCTTTCTAGCTGATTGATATCATCATTGAGAATAGCCAGTAAACTTCCCGTGCTTCTCTCCTCAAAATAAGCTAATTCTAAATCTTGTACATGACTATAAGCATCCAAGCGTAAATTATGTTGAATAGTTTGAGCCAAATTGCGCCATAATCTCTCATAGGCGTATTCAAACAGAGACTCTAAACTCCAGATAATTGCTGATAAAATACATAACACTAACAATTGTTGAAAAGTATCTGTAATCCCAAAACTGGCAATTAGAGAATCTTCTTGCTTAACTACTACATCCACCGCAGCACCAATAAGAGCAGGAGGAGCGAGATCGAAAATTTTATTTAATATCGAACAAATTATAGCTTGCCAAATCAAAGTACGATATTTACGCCCATATCTCGATAGACGCATTAGAGGAAATTTAGGAATATTATTGTGACTCTGATTAGTCATTATTAAATATAAAAGTCGAGTTAATTGATTATATAGTGTTTATCAAATTGGTAAGATACAAAAAAATTTAGGGTAGCTAATACTTATCCTATTTATTTATCCTGGCGGTTATGACAATAGATACAAGCATCATTCTCAAAGGATTAACCCCTTTAATCAAGCCTGCGGTTGACTGGCTAGGAATTAAAATAATAGGTGAAGAAAGACTCGAACGCCGTCAACTAAAAGCAACAGCGTTACAACCTATTCTAGAAAAAGCAGCAGGAAACATAGCAGAAACTATTGAGCGAATTGGTGAAGCTGAAATCGATCAAATTTGCTTATTTTTGACTTCTTCTGAAGCCGAAGCCATTATCAGACAGATTTATGCAGCATCTATTCTAGAAAGCAAAGAACAAAATCTAGGACAAATACAACAGGAATTTCTCCAAGCATTTTCTCTTTATACAAACATTCCCCAAGATGAGTTAAAAGATTCTGCACCAAAAATTTTTCAGACTCTCGTTACAGGATGTGAAACCGCCTTACAAGTCGCCATAGATCGAGGAAGACTATCAGCACATGAAGCAAAATCTTCCTTTCGACATCAAGTTCTTTTAGATGAAATTGCTAATATCCAAGAAAATCTTAAATTTCTTAACGATTCACAACAGCTAAATATCAAAGCTATTTTAAATTTTGAGCAGCAATATCGTCAGCAAGTTAAAGAACTTCACGGTAAACTCACCCCTCCTTATATAGATGTAGCTAAAAAGTTACCCATCGAGCAATTATATGTATCGCCTAATTTATCTCTAGAAACCTTAAATCGCGCTCCTATAGAAAATTCTAAAACCCAACAAGATTTTTATCAATCTATTCATCGTACAGTTTTATTAGGAAATCCTGGTGGTGGTAAATCTACCTTTGCCCAAAAGTTTTGCTACGATTTAGTAACTCAATATTCAGAGCGATTATTAAGTGGAAAACAAGTTATCCCCACCTTAGTAATATTGCGTGATTATGCTGCAAAGAAAAAAGAAATTAATTGTTCTTTATTAGATTTTATTGAACTCACTGCCAAAACAAAATATCAATTACAGCCTCCCACTGGTGCATTTGCCTATCTACTATTAAATGGCTATCTTGCAGTTGCTTTTGATGGGTTAGACGAATTAACCGAAACTAGTTATCGGCAAGAAATTCGCAACGATGTGGAATTATTTTGTAATCTTTACCCTTCTGTACCAGTATTAGTTACTTCGCGAGAAATTGGCTATAAAGAAGCACCATTAGATGAATCAAAGTTTGAAGTATGTAATCTAGAACCATTTGAAGATCAACAAGTAGCGGAATATGTAACTAAATGGTTTGCTATAGATAAAGAATTAACAGCAGAACAACAAAAAGAAAAAGTAGCAGCATTTTTAACAGAAAGCAAAAATCTTACAGATTTACGTTCCAATCCTTTGATGTTAGGTTTGATGTGCAATATTTATAAAGGCGAAGGTTATATTCCTAGAAATCGCCCCGATCTTTATCGTAAATGTGCAGAAATGCTATTTGAAAGATGGGATAGAGGGAGAAATATTCAATTACCATCTTTAGTCAAACAAATTGAATCTAAAATTAAACCTTTGATGATGTATTTGGCAAATTGGATTTATACCAATGATTCATTACAAAGTGGCGTTACCGAACAAAGATTGATTGCAAAATCTGCTGATTATCTTTGTGAAAAACGTTTTCCAGATCGAGATGATGCTGAATGCACAGCGAAAGCTTTTATTCATTTTTGTCGGGGGCGTGCTTGGGTTTTTACTAATGTAGGAACGAATAAACACGATGAAGAACTTTATCAATTTACCCACAGAACTTTTTTAGAATATTTTACTGCTGCTTATCTAAATAGAATTCATCGCACACCAGATAAATTATTTGATTTTCTATTACCCAGAATTGCTAAACAAGAATGGGATGTTGTGAGTCAGCTTGCTTTTCAGATACAGAATAAAAATTTTGAAGATGCAGGAGATGAATTATTAGATTATTTGTTAGAAGATATAGAAAAAGCAAATAATGAAACAAAATGGAATTTGCTTTATTTTGCTGTCAAATGTTTAGAATTTATTGCACCAAATGCCAGAATTGTAAATAATATTGTTTCTACTATGTTTGACAACATTATTCAATTTGGGGTATTTCGGATTCAAGCTGGTGAAAGATATAATATACCTTCAAATCGCTTTAAAGTTATATCAGATATCATCGAATCGCTACATAAATCTACCAATGAAAATCATCACAATATCATAGCTGGTTTATATATTTATAAAAATGACAACTTAAATAAACTAGATGTGCATCAATATTCTGTTTTTTTAGAATTGTTTGAATACATAACTGAACCAATAATATCTGAAGAAATAAAAAAAGATATTTTAATTGACTGCCAAGACAAAATTAGAGATATAGCTCAAAAAGATTTATTTATTTGTATTTTATATGAAAAATTATCTAATATTTCTTTGTCAAATATTAAAGAATGGCATGGAATAGATAGTTTTTTTTACGATCACTATTATAGAATAAAGCTTCGACATAGATATTTTGGCATTGCATTTAGTATATTTTTGAATATCTCCGATGAACTTACAAATGATGACTATATTGAAATATTTAGTAAATCTTCAATACTAGGTAAGATGTTTTTAGCTGCTGAATTACCTCTGGTTAATTATGAGCAAAATAAGTTTTCAAGTTTTGCTAAATTTGATAGGGATACTGTTATTTTTTTCTTTGAACATACAGTTTTATCTGACTTTGAAGATGAATTTTTTAGCAATCTAATAACTAATAATTGTGAAGCTATTTTTGGATTGTATGTTATTTTTGCTGTTTACTTGGAATCTTATAAATACGATCGCTTTATAAATAGTGATGATTGGTTATATGAAGAAATACAAAATACTAAAATACCTTTCTTCAAATTTGTTCGTTATACTTTTCTAGCTCGCTTTGAACAAGTAGAAAAACGCGATCGCAAAATAGAAGCAGAATTAGACAAATGTAATTTTAATCAAGAACAACGAGACTTTATTTGGAAGTGGGTTAAAAGAGAAATTGATTTAGTAGCAATACCTGAAGAAGCCTAAAAATTATTCAATATAAAAACTCTAAAATTTTTCTTATGCAATTATTCCATGAAGGATTAAAAGATTTATTAAACATTAATGATTATCTAAAAGAAAATGATTTTGGATTCTTAATTTACGCCCATATCTTGACAGACACATTATAGAATATTTTGCAGTTTTTTGAGAAATAGTAGCCATCAAGTCCGATTATTTATAGAATAAGCGTCAATTGTCTGGTTAAAGCAAAAGTGATTAACCTACGAGAAACACTAGATTCCCGAACAATTTTGAAGCGAAGAAACTTACCCAATAAAAGCCTGCCAATTCCTTTAAGGCGAGCTTTAAATCTGATAAAAATAAATTTGATATAGCTATTGTCAGCATACATTGGTAAGAAAGCCAGTTTATCATAAAGCACATCTGCACGATGACTTTTACTTAAACCATTTTGCTGATGTTCTTTATTAGGGAAGCCTCCATGTTCTCCATAATTACGAAAAGGAATATAATTTGTTAGCTTATGTTTTCGTAAAAAATTATCAATTTCAGAATCCCAAGTAGAATAAGCTTTTGGTTCGGGATTTTTCCTGATTTCATTAGCAAAGTCAATCAAATATTTTGCTCCTTCTGGGGTAATAATATAACCCACCATAGAAGTAGAAAATCCTTGGGCATAACCATCAGCAGAAACAGTATAAATTTGACCTGCACAATTGTATATCCAAGAAATACCGACATTTTTGCGAGCTAAAGAAAAAGGTAAAGGAAGCTGATTAAAGTTGATTACAGGAACGAAATCAGCTTCTACAATTAGAGTTGGTTTTTTTTCTTTAACCGCAATTTGCCAAGCATTAAAATGATTCAGTAAAACTAAATAACTTTGGGAATAGTTTTTATATTCTGGTTGATGTTGTTGACGAACCACTTCGCATTCAAATCCTGAGTTTATAAAGTAATCTTGGAGTAAATCTGTAGATTCTTTATAAGCAATAATCAATATTTTGCTAATAGCTTCTTGAAGCTGAGGAGAATTAGTCTGAGGAATTGAATTAACAAATGTCATTTTTGAATCTCCTTGAATTCTTTAGATCGCCTCTAGATTTTTATTTTAATTCAGCAGCCAGTTTTAATTGTACTGGTGCTAATTCTAATAAATCTAAACCCTGTTCAAATATTTCATCTATGGGTAACATTG
>JASJDF010000230.1 GCA_030065715.1 Xenococcaceae cyanobacterium MO_188.B19
AGGTTATGGAATTAGACGAAAAAGAAACTTTCCCAGAAGCAGAAATTGATTGGCTCTATAATTGGAATTTGCAAGACTACTATGTACCCAAAAGTTGTGGGGGAAAGTTTACTAATTTTGAAGAATTCCTCGCTCTTGTAAGGGTTTTGTGTCGTCGTGACCAAACTACGGGTATTGCTTTTACCACTCTTTTTTGGTCTTTTTTGTGCTGGATGGCTGGTACTGACGAGCAAAAGGCAAAACTTTCTAAGTTTATCCGAGAAAAACATGGTGCGCTGTGTTTGGGGTATTCGGAAAGGGAACATGGTAGTGATTTGGTAAATGGAGGTTTAACAGCAACTAAAGTACCTGGGGGATATCTACTCAATGGGGAAAAATGGCCCATTAATCGCGCTACTATTTCAGGATTCTCTTTTGTTTTAGCAAGAACAGGAGAAAAAGGGGAAGCAAAGGGTTTATCCCTGTTTATGGTAGATAAACGGGAATTAGCAGAATCAGAATATTACAATCTCCCTAAAATTTACACTCATGGCATTCGCGCTTCTGATATGAGTGGGATTGGGTTTAAAGATTGCTTTGTTCCGGATTCGATGCTGTTATTAAAAGAAGGGGATGGTTTGGAACTGGGCTTAAAAGGTTTCCAAATTACTCGTACTTTTTGTGCTGCTTTTTCTCAAGGTGCAGCAGATACAGCCTTACGAACTACTCTAAATTTTGCTCTAAAAAGAGTTGTCTATAACAAAACCGTATTTGATATTCCCCAACCTCGCAAAACTCTCACCGATGCTTTTTTAGATATCCTGATTTGTGACTGTGAAACTATTGGTGCTGCTAGGGGTTTTAGTGTTGTTCCTGAACAGTTTAGCGTTTGGGCAGCAGTAGTGAAATATTTTGTCACTGTTCAGTTAGAAAACATGATTAATAATGTTTATCCTGTATTAGGTTCTCGTTTCTATATGCGGGAAGAACATGATCATGGCATTTTTCAGAAGCTTTTGCGGGATAACTCTATTATTAGTATGTTTGATGGTAGTACTGTAGTTAATCTTCACGCTTTAATCTTGCAATTCCGTCAGTTAACCAAACAGCGTCGCCGTCGTAAACCTAAAACAATGGAAGCAATTGCTGCAAGGTTAGCTCAAATTTTCACTTTAGAAAATCCTGCACCCGATTTTGAGCCAGAAAAGCTAGAATTATTCGGACGCGGTGCGGATGATCCTCTACAAGGGTTAGAAATTGCTCTGAATCAATTAGAAGCACTTAAAGATTCCCCTGATATCAATTCTGATGTGCTTTCTAAGATAATTAGTTTAAGTAATTTAGTTTTAGAAGAGTTAGATGTTCATGATAATGCGATCGCAGAATCCAAGTTTGAATTCGGTCACGATCAATCACCAGAACTCTTTGAAATAGCGAAAAAGTACTGCCATTTGCATGCAGCAGCCTGTTGCTTACATATGTGGATTTACAACCGCAAATCCTTGGGAGAATTTTTTGCCAAAGGAGAATGGTTAGTATTAAGTCTCCATCGCTTACTAAAAACTATGAAAGCTTTACCCTATTCTATATCGGAGGAATGTACCGAAAATGTAGCCCAAGAACTTCTAAAATTACATCAAGAAAATAAACTATTTTCTATTGTTCCTATTCAATTAGCTCAATCAAAAACTATTAAACAAGAAAATAATACAAATGCAAAACTCATCAATATCTAATCAAACTATTGTTGAAAACTGGCTCAAAAGTCAATTAGCAGAACAATTATCTTTAGATGCCAATTCTCTTAATGTTACCGAACCTCTAACCCGTTATGGTTTAGATTCCATCGATGCTGTAACTATGGTGGGGGATATCGAAGATGCGATCAATGAAGAATTACCTTCTACTCTTTTCTGGGATCATCCCACAATTGCTAAATCCGCCCAATTTTTAGCTGATAACTATGATATTTCAGCTTTAGGTGATAGCACAACTGAAACAATAGAAGAAATAGAAGATACTCCCGTAGCTGCTGCTGCAACTAATACTAAAAGTAAAGGTTGGGGTGGTTTGTTTGGGCGCGGTGCTTAAAACATTGAACATTTATGATTAAATAAAAGCGATCGCTTAAGCTATAAGCGATCGCTTTTTAAACTAGTGTAGATAGGCGTAGATAAAATTAGCAACTAAAGATAGAAAAACTGCTCCCATACCACCTAGAATCAATTTCATTAGTTTTTTTGCATCATGAATTAATTTTTCTATATCAGACAATCTAGTATCTAAATTAGAGACGTCGCTCTTGAGTATAGAGACATCACTCTTGAGTATAGAGACATCGCTCTTGAGTATAGAGACATCGCTCTTGAGTATAGAGACATCGCTCTTGAGTATAGAGACATCACTCTTTAATTCAGATATATCCTCTTGCATCTTCAAAGAATTATCTTTGATGTCTTTAATATCCCTTTCCATAACAGCAATTCTTTCGCCGTTACTAGTGACTTTATTTAAAAGAGCTTCTTCCCATCTTGTATCTGTGTTTGCCATTTTGTTACGATGTACATAAGTATTTTTGTTGGGGAGAGCAAAACATTGCTCTCTTTTTTATTTTACAGTCATTTGTTGTTATGTTGCGATCGCTATTTCTAAAATTTAGAGATTATAGTGTGTCTCGAATTCAAGAGATACTCCTAACACCTTCCCTCCTGCCTCGAAACCAAAAAGTCTGTCCCGCACGCTTTGTAAGAACTGCTATATAAACCCTATTTATGCGAACATTAATAAGTAATCAATGTTTTAAAAAATATGTTTTGAATATAGGGATGATAGCTTTACTAATAAGCTGTCAAATAGCTCCTCTATTTACTAAGCCGATAATTTTTCCCTCCACAGCAATGGCTCAAGGAGCAATTCCCCTGCAAACGGTAGGTTCTGTTTTGAGTATAGGTGTCAATATACTAGAGGAGTTACAAAAAGCAATTAGAGTTGCAGGGGATGAAACTAGAACTACGTTGGAAAAGCTTAAAGATGTAGTAGAAACATTAGTTAATACTTTAGAAGCAACTTATCAAGACAACTTAAATGTTACTCTGAACAGTCTTGATGATGTTACCAGAACAAAGTTATTAGAAATTGAAGAATTAGTTACTAGCATCAATCAACAACTACAAGCGGATATAAAACTTGCTAGTCAGGAAGCACAAATTGTAATTAAAACAGCTACTCAACAAATTGAAGATTTATCTAATGAATTAGAGCAAAGTCTAAAAGAAGTAATTGTTCTTGGTGGTAAAACAGCAGCCTATATAATTGATCGCTCTACTTATAATCTGATTTTGGTAATTTCCATAATCTTTTTAGGAGTTGGATTACTTTTATTTATCTGGCTTTTATTCTCTCAAACAATACCGCAAGATATAACAGGAACTTTAACATTTTTTTTGATATCAGTTTATCTTACTTCTTTTAGTGGACTAGCTTTTGTACCTCATTTTCGAGGTCAAGTTATGGCTTTTACTGGAGTTGGATTAGAAAGGAGTCTCACAAAAGTTGCAAGTAAACCTAGTATTTTTGATGTTATACCAAACGTAATTACTCTAGAAAAAACCAAAGAAATAGAAATATGGGGTAATAGTCTTCTCTTAGATGGTAAACCTCCAAAAGTAACGATTTCTGAGAGTGATGTAGAAGTCAAAGCATTTAGTGACACCAAAATTGTGCTTAATGTGGCAGACTTAGATGCTGTAGAAGGAAGTACAAATTTAGAGCTAACTTATGATAACCAAGAAAAATTGTTTGCTATAGTAAATTTTAAAAATATTTCTATTCCTCCTGACCTAGTAATTACTAACTTGGTAATTAATCCTGATCAGCCATTGCAAAAGAGAAATACTCAAGTAACTATTTCCTTGAAAAATCTGGGTGAAAGTGAAGCTAATAACTTTATCCTAGAATGGAAACCTCTAGCAAATGCTCCTGGAAAATCAATTAGAGTCAATAATCTCAAACCTGGTGAATCCAAAGATTTTTCTGACAACTTTGCCTATCCCAATTTGGGAGTTTTCGATACAGTAGTAACTGTTGATTCCAGAAATAATATAGCTGAAAGTAATGAAGCTAATAATAGTATTTCCAGACAAATACAAGTAAGGAAAGCACCACTAAGACAAGCCAAAATAACAGTAACATTCACTGAAGTTACTATTGACGATGCTACTGATGGCGGTAAAAAAGGAGAAATTTACTTAAATTTTGATATTAATGGTGAAAAATATAGTTGGCATAAGAAAAAGGCTAAAAGTGGGAAAAGTTATAAAGTAAAAAAAGTTTTTCAAGTTACTCTTAAGGAATCAGAAAAGTTAAATATATACATTAATGGTTTTGAGAAAGATTTGAATTTTGATGACCCCATGGGTTCAGTAAATAAAGAATTTACAGTTGTTAATAATTGGGGCGAAGGCAATCACAATCATACTAGTAATTGTCCACAAGGTTGTTATACAATTCATTACAATATTAGGGTTGATTGGCTCAATTGAATAGACTTGATTGCCAAAATAATTTTCAATATCAGAAGTTATTGATTTTTTGTCCTAAAGGATTCCTATAAATTTACCTTATAAGTCTCTAAGCATAATTATTGACAAATTCCTAATTTTCCTATTGCCTATTCCCTATTACCTCTTCCCTTTCTTAACTATGGCATAACTAGTTATTTCATCTTTAACAATTTGAGCTTTATTATTCGTGTAAAATCTATTATCCTTATTAATTAGTAGCATTAGGTGATAAGCAGTTAGTTGAATTATTCTGACTTTTCTTTTTGGTGGATATTATTGTTATTTAGCGTACCCTTTTTTGGCGTTCGCTTCATTGGCAAATCCCTTAATCTTTGGCAAGGTGTTTATGACAGCATTGGCTTAATGGCTCTCTCTATGGTGTTATTTTTTAATGCCAGTGCTTCTAGCTTTGTTGTATTTGTTTTTGAAATTATTTTTAACTACTATATGGTGCAGTATATGCTGCGCTGTGAAGGAAATAAAGCTAAGTTAATTGCTACATTATTGATTATTTTTGATGTGGGAGTCTTGGCTTATTTCAAATATCTAATCTTTTTTGTCGAAGATGTTCTTGGTTTATTTATTGATATTCCTGCAAGTTGGCGAGCTGACTATAGTATTAACTTATTAGTTCGTGATTTTTCTTTAGTTAGAACTCGTATTCCACCAGGGGTGTCTTTTTATACTTTCCAAATGGTAGCGTTTGTTGTTGATTCTCTTAATGCCAGACGCAAAAAACCGATTGGTTTTATTGATTATATTAATTTTGTTTCTTTCTTTCCCCAAATTGTGGCAGGACCTATTGAAAGAAGAACTAGTTTATTTCCTCAAATTCAACGATTTAGATTTAAGTTTACAGCTGATAATCTTTATGAAGGTTTGAGATGGTTATCTTTAGGGATTTTTCTCAAGTTTGTCTTAGGAGATAATATCGCTCCCTATATTGATCTCACTGCTGCTACTAATGCTTGGTTTGTTTGGTTTTATGCTTTTTTATTTACTCTCAGAATTTATTTTGATTTTGCGGGATATAGTTTTGTAGCTTTGGGTATAGCTAGAGTTTTAGGGGTTAAATTAACTGTCAATTTTCTGGCTCCTTATACTTCCCAAAGTATTAATGAATTTTGGCGTAGATGGCATATTACTCTGAGTACTTGGTTTCGGGATTATGTATTTCTCCCTCTAATGGGGTCGAAGAAAAAGTTAGCTCCTTTATTTTTGTTTATTACCTTTACTTTGTCGGGTTTTTGGCATGGTGCAGCTTGGAATTTCTTAATTTGGGGTGCTTATCATGGTGCTTTGCTTTTGTTGCTGCGATATTTAGGAAGACCTTTTTCCCGTTTGATCGGGAATTCTGGTAATAAATCCCAGTTGGTTTCTTGGGCTTTAACCTTTGGAGCAGTAAATTTGGGATGTTTGTTTTTTATGGAAACAGATATTAATCGCTTATTAACTAAGCTCCAAACTATCCTAAATCCTGGGTGTTATTCTGTTGGTAATCTGGGAGAGTTGTTAACTCACTATAGTGTTAATCAAGGGACAGCATTGGGGATTATTTTAGCTTTATCCATCATGGTATTGTTACTAGAACATCTTGCTGTATGGCAAAAGAAATTTGAATATGAATTACTCTTGTCTCCTTGGTTGTCTCCTGCTCTCTTGGGCTTAACTATTCTACTGGCTGCCAATATACCTTCTGAGTTTATTTATTTTGAATTCTGATGGGAAAATCACTTAAACTATTACCTTGGTTAATTGCTGCTGCTTCTGCCTGGTCTTTAGGTTTTGCCTACAATGTGGTCTATGGTGGGGAATTAAGCTGGTTGCGGAGAATGTATTGGGAAAAAATCGCGATCGCGAAATCCCTAGAATCAGAGCGTAGAATACTGATTACAGGTGGCTCAGGAGCGCACTATACTTTAAACTCCAAAATTATTGAAGCAGGTTTGGGGATTCCCGTCGTAAATTTAGGTTTGGATGGTCCCATTGGCTTAGATGTTATTTTACCCAGCATTATCGATCAGGTGCGTCCTGGAGATATTGTTTTACTGATTCCTGAATACCTATTACTACTAGATACCGATGGTTTTGGCGATCGCTCAGCCAATTTTGGAGTAGCTATTGGTAAACCAGGATTGGGAGGAGTCCCTTGGAAACAACTGGCCCAAGATACCATTATGCTGGGAGTTCCTTCTTTACGAGCTGTAGCTAAATCCACAGTAGAAATTACCACAGAAGGAAAACTGTCTGGTTACTATTCCGATCCCCTTAGTGAACGAGGTGACCCCACAGCAGAAAAAATGAGACAAGAGAAATGGTGGGGATTACCTATTAATCAATATGTGTCTAATCATGCAGCTAATCGAATTCTTCAGTTTCGTAAAGAAGTAGAAGCCAAAGGGGGCACTTTAGTTATATCTTTACCTTGGATCTACGGTAGTACAGATGATAAAACCGCTAAAAATATTAGACTGACTGCTTATTATTTATCCAAAATAGCTCCTACTATTTATGATAAGGAGTCTTTGAATATTAAAACTGATTCGAGTTTATTTGCGGATACCCACTATCATCTTGTCCCAACGGGCAGGGATCTCAGAGCTAAAGAATTAGTGGAGCAGTTGCAACCAATCATAAACCAATAAAAAATACTTAACTGTTGACAAGGTTGATCCCAAACTAAGAACATACGTTAAGAAACTAAATTTTGCCATTAGCGAAGCAGAATCATGCTGGGGAATTATGAAAACTAGAAACAATATACTGATGCTCACAGGCAAAAGGTTGCTTCATAGCTTGACTAAAACACTTTTACTAATTGTAATGGTAGTTAGCTCTTTAACTGTGGTCTGGCCAGATCAAGCGATCGCTGGATTAGCCCAGGGAGATGCCATTACCGATCCTAAAACCATACTTAGATATGCACTTCCTATAGATAACGATATGGTTAGGAGATTACAGGGAAGTATCGAAGATATTTCTCGACAGTTGCGAGTTAAGATGTGGGGAAAAGTCAATCGGGATATTAAAGATGCAGCTTTTGTATTAAGAGTGCGTCGAGATAAAATTATCGCTGGAGTTCCCGAAGAATCAAAACCCCAGGCAGAAGTTTGGCTAGATGAAATAGCTACAGGAGTAGAAGAACTCCAAGAACTAGCAAAGGAGCGAGACAGGGAAGGACTCTACATTAAACGACGAGAAATCCTGGATATAATGTCCGATCTTGAAGCATCTATGGTAGTGGGATATCCTTTTGAAATTCCCGAAGAATTTGCTAATTTACCCCGACTTTTGGGCAGAGCAACGGTAGAAATGGCAACTAATAAGGGAAATTTGACCATAGTTGTGGATGGTTATAGTGCGCCGATTAATGGTGGTAACTTTGTCGATCTAGTAAATCGAGGCTTTTACGATGGATTAGATTTTAATCGGGAAGAAGAGTTTTATATCTTGCAAGCAGGAGATCCCCCTGGACCAGAAGTAGGTTTTATCGATCCTCAAACTAAGGAATATCGGGCTATTCCCTTAGAAGTATTGGTAAAAGATGACCCTGAGCCGGTTTATGAAATTACTCTAGAAGATATGGGTCGCTATTTAGATACACCCGTATTGCCTTTTAACGCCTATGGCGCGATCGCTCTAGCCCGTCCAGAAGACGATCCTAATGGCGGTTCATCCCAATTCTTCTTCTTCAAATTCGATACAGAATTAACGCCTCCTGGTTATAACCTGATGGATGGACGCTATTCCGTATTTGGCTATGTGGTAGAAGGTAAAGAAGTTTTGGCAGAACTTACAGCTAAAGATAAAATTATTTCTGCCAAAGTCATTGAGGGTTTAGAAAATTTAGTTGAACCTAACAGTTAGTTTTACAGTAGGGTGGGCGTTGCCCACCTTAATTAAGATTTTTAATTTAATGAAGCTAATTAAAGATATTGGGGAACAGGGATTACTTAGAAAACTACAGCCTTTCTTTCCTCCTGGAGTAGTAGGAGATGATGGAGCAGTATTAGATATAGACCCCAATAAAAAATTAGTTGTCACTACCGATGTTTTAGTAGATCGAGTGCATTTCAGCGATCGCACAACTAGTCCTTTTGATGTGGGTTGGCGAGGTGCCACAGCCAATTTATCAGATTTAGCAGC
>JASJDF010000231.1 GCA_030065715.1 Xenococcaceae cyanobacterium MO_188.B19
GCTTGTTTTTTAGAAGTCTTTATGTAATACAAAAAATCAAAAGCTTACATGAGAAATAAAAGAGCCAAATTGAATCTAATCATAAAAAAACTCGATTTTTAAGAACTCTAATTCATAAAATAATGATTATTATTCTCATAATGAGAATTGCTGTCTCCATGAGCAACAGGATGAGTCAAAGCTTTTTTCGGTTTACCCCTCTTTTTATAATCCAGATAGGTGGAGTAAATTACCTGAAGTTCAGTATCTAATTTGTTTAGGAATGCATTCATTATTGATCCGAAGAAAACTAAACAACGGAGATATTAGGTGATTTCCAAGAAATACCATCAGCCTACAGCCCCCAACTCAACAGACGAAATTGTCTGTTCCTGAAGAGTCTGTTGGTATGCCTAGAACTTCCACAAAATGTGCGGATCGAGCTTATTTATTTGCATGCCTTATCCCCCTCTAGGCAATGGTATATTACCTTCACTTCAATCATACCTACGCCAAACTAAACTGATAGTAAAAATATGTAAATCTCGATCCATCCAAAAAACAATAACTAGATTTATTACTGCTACCATTAATTGGCTCTATGCTAGAAAAGTTGCTAGATATGTCAAATAGCCTCAAACGATTACTGTATATTAATTTCAGAATTTAATTCTCAATTAGCGAGATCGCTGTTAATTTTTTAAGTTCTGATTTTCTCACAGTGTCAGAACTATTTAAATGTGAAATATCAACAGTGGATTGAAGTGAGTTGAATTTTTACTAATTCGGATGTAATGCTTTGATAGAAAAACTTGCAGCTTATTATATTTGCGACAGTATTTTGTTAAATAGCGACAGTCGATTATTGAATGTACACTTAGGTTGGTTTTGAAAAAATTTAAGACAAATATAATTTTATCGTTATTTGGTGGTGTTTTGATGGGCTTATGTCCAGCACCATTTGGTTTATGGCTATTGGCTTGGATTGCTTTAGTTCCTTTATGGCGATCGCTTTATGAGGCAAAATCTTATAGACAAATCATATTATTGAGTTTAGCTTGGGGCTTTGGCTATCATGGTCTAGCTTTATTTTGGATTACTGGTATTCACCCTATGACTTGGATGGGTGTACCTTGGTTAGCTAGTTGGTTTATTGCTCTTTTTTGCTGGCTTTTTATTACTTTTTGGGGTGTTGTTTTAGTTGTTTTTTGGGGAGTTAGTTTTAAGTTTATTACCAAAAGAGTTATTTATAAAGCTAATATTTATTATTCACTATTTAGAGTATTAATTGGAGTAACTTTATGGTGTGTATTAGAAACAATTTGGAGTTATACTCCTTTGTGGTGGAGTTGTCTGGCTTATACCCAAAGTCCCGATAATTTATGGATTCTACAACTTAGTAAAATATCGGGATATAAAACTATTACTGCATCTATTGTTTTCATTAATGGCTTGGGGACAGAAGTTTTATTATTTACTAGATATTTCAAACAACTGTTTCAAAAAATACTATTATGTTTAATTCCTCTTGTAGGATTTATATCGCTTCATATTTTCGGATACTATCTATACCAATTACCAATCGAATCTAATAACCTTGATGCTCTGAAAGTTGGTATGATTCAAGGGAATATTCCTAATGAAATTAAACTTTACCCCCAAGGATTTCGGAATGCGATCACGGGATATAAAACGGGATATGAAAGATTAGCCAAACAAAAAGTTGATGTAGTTCTCACTCCCGAAACAGCTTTACCTTTTTACTGGAAAAATATTATTAATAATAGTGAATTTTATCGCACAGTATTGCAATATAAAATTCCTGTTTGGGTTGGGGCATTTGGTACAACAAAACAAGGATTTACTAATAGTTTATTTACTCTTACAGGAGAAGGAGAAACTTACAGTCGCTACGATAAATCTATTTTAGTTCCTCTTGGGGAGTATATCCCTTTACAAAGTATTTTGGGCAATATTATTAACCGTTTATCCCCTCTAGAAGCCAATTTAATACCAGGGAAAGCTCAACAAATATTTAATACGCCTTGGGGAAAAGCCATAGTTGGAATTTGCTATGAATCTGCCTTTGCTCAACATTTTCGCTATCAAGCAAAACAAGGGGGACAGTTTATCATTACTGCTTCTAATAATGCCCATTATAGTAACACTATGCCTGCCCAACATCATGCCCAAGATGTGTTGAGGGCAGTAGAAAGCGATCGCTGGGCAGCAAGGGCAACCAATACGGGTTATTCTGCTATTGTCGATCCTCATGGTAATACAGTGTGGAAATCAAATATTAATCAGTATCAAATACATTCAGACATGATCTATCTGCGACAAACTGAGACTTTATATGTGCGCTGGGGTGATTGGTTAACCCTTATCTTATTTCTGCTGAGTTTGATAACACAATTAATTTTAGTTAAGCTATCTAAACCACTTAGAGACTGATAGTAAATTATTGTGAATTAGGGGTTATTTCATAGAGGAAAAGACGGTTTGATGGGACTTAATTTAGATATTAATAATTGCCGTAAGCATTGATGTATAAGAATTTATATTATTTATGTATTTCAATATTTTGGTAGAAGGCTTACTGGCTTTTATTCATCCTTGGCGTAATATTGACTGGTTTCTACTGCTACTAGTCCTGAGTTTAACGGGGTTTGGTAGTCTAACTATCTATAGTATTGAATTAGCAGAAGGACTTAATCGCAATTATCAGCATTTATTGATGGGTGGAGTAGGGTTGATAATTGCCTTAACCATAGCTCGTTTTAACTATCGTAGTTTATTGCGATCGCATTGGCTAGTTTATACTGTGACTAATATTTCCCTGATTGCTGTTATGGTGGCAGGAGTCAGTGCGAAAGGGGCACAACGCTGGATTACTGTAGGAGGTTTTAATGTCCAACCTTCAGAATTTGCCAAAATTGGGGTAGTAATTACTTTAGCTGCTTTATTACACAACAAAAATGCGAATAATTTATTCAATGTAATTAAAACTCTGGGAATCACGGCAATTCCTTGGGCTTTAGTATTTTTACAGCCAGATTTAGGAACTTCTCTGGTGTTTGGTGCAATTGTGATTACTATGCTTTATTGGGCAAATGCCAACCCTGGTTGGTTGATTTTGATGGCTTCTCCTTTAATTTCTGCCATTCTCTATCATCTCTATCTACCTGGTTGGTTGTTATGGATTCTTGTTATTACAGGAATTGCCTGGTTAACTCTGCCAGTTAAATTTGTTTCCGCTTTAAGCGCAATGGTCTTAAATTTTGGTGCAGTAGAATTGGGTAATGTTTTTTGGGGATTACTGAAAGACTATCAAAAAGACCGACTAATATTGTTTCTCAATCCCGAAAAAGACCCCTTAGGGGGAGGATATCATCTAATTCAATCTCGCATCGCCATTGGTTCTGGGGGAATGGATGGTACAGGCTTGTTCAAAGGTAGTCAAACTCAACTTAATTTTATTCCCGAACAACATACGGATTTTATTTTCTCGGCGGTAGGGGAAGAATGGGGTTTTGTTGGTAGTATTATTTTACTAGCAGTTTTTTGGTTGATTTGTTGGAGACTAATTTGGATAGCTAGTTGTACCAAAGACAATTTTGGTTCCTTACTGGCTGTCGGGATATTAGCTATTATTGCTTTTCAAATCACAATCAATATCAGTATGACTATTGGACTTGCCCCCATCACAGGAATTCCCCTACCCTTTATGAGTTATGGACGTTCCGCATTATTAAGTAACTTTATCGCGATCGGTTTAGTCGAATCGGTGCATAATTATCGAGAAATGAAAAAAAATCTCTTTAAAAATTAAGTTAAATTTAGCAGTAACCCATTAACTCATCATCATCCCACTCTAGAGTATCCCCAATTTCTTCACCATCATGATAGGCAGCAAGTAATACCTCGCTAGTTTTTCCCCAAGAAATTGCGCCTGTTTTATCCAAAGAAATTGCACCTAAATCACGATGATTGAGACAGCATTCTTTCATCGATTTTTCCATAGCTTCTTTGAGAGATAAACCATCAGTAACTCGAATTACGATTTTGGCTGCTAAACACTCATCCAAGATATCTTCTCCAATACCCGTACAACTAACTGCTGCATCCTTAGTAGCATAGTTACCAGCAGGCATAGCAGAATCACTTACCCGACCAATCCTTTCTAATCCTTTACCCCCTGTAGATGTTCCTGCTGCTAGTCTTCCCTGACTGTCTAATGCCACTACCCCAATTGTGCCTCTTCTATCTTCGTGGGGAATAGCTAACTCTTCTTCCGCTACTACTCCAGCCATATGTTTTTGAAAGTGTTCTTTTCTTTGCTGAAACCACTCTTTAAGACGAATATCAACTAAAGGATCATGAACTGGAATACTCAATTCTCGGATTAATTCCGTTGCACCATAGTCTGATAGCACTCGATCTTCCTGACTTTGAAGAAACTGAGCTAATTGAATGGGATTTTTAACACGAGAAATATTGATCACCCCACTAAAACGCTGAGTTGTACCATCCATTAAAGAGGCACTCATGCGGATTTTGCCATCAGATTGAAGTACAGAACCAGTTCCTGCATTAAAAAGAGGATAGTCTTCAAGAAGTTGACAGCCTTCAATTACCGCATCTTTGGCACTGACACCATTGAGTAATAAAGCATAGACTTTTTTGATTACAGTATGAAGGGCTTGACGTACTGCTTCAAGTCCCGATTCGCTTTGGAGATGACCACCAGCACCGCCATGAATAATAAGTTTGGGTTGTACTAGATTGACTGTCATATCTGGATGTAAAGTTAGTTAATATTTTTTGCAAGAGCAAGACACAATTTCGCTATTTTATATTAAATGGAGCCTAATGTTCTGTTTTATCTACGGATGATTTTCTGCGTCGGCATCTGTCGGAACAATATTTGACTTCATCCCAGCATTTTGACCATTTCTTGCGCCAGGTAAAAGGGCGATCGCAAACAGGGCAAATTTTTGTGGGGAGATCGGATTTTAAACGTTGGCGTGCCATGTACTTTGTGAATTTTTTATAAAAAAGATATCTAGATTACCAAAATTTAGACTCTCTATTTGAGACAATCTGAGTAAACATTCCTATAAAAGATAACACTATGACTCAGATGAGAATTTTTAATCACGACATAATGCACTGTACTCACGATGCAGTAGTGGGAAACTATCTCTATTCAGGGCGAGTTTTGGGAATGAGCGAACCTCAAGATTATATTCAACTACATCCAGACTTGCAATCACAATGGGAGGCAATCACCCAACATTATCAAAGTATTGGTTTGAGTCATAGCTACAATCCGATTTGGGATGTATCTTTTCAGAAATTAAGAGAATATTCTGATTGTGAAGTGTCGGTTTTTATCTTTGGGGATGCTATTCACCAGGGTAGCAGCGATGATGATTGGTTTCGTAATCACAATCAAGATTGGCTCGATGTGGTGGAATTTATTAACTCCAAGAATAACTTTATTAGGTTGGCACAAAATTTGGCTGTAACTATTCCCCAAACAATTTGCTTTGAAACCAAAGCTGAACTAGAAAAATCATTGGACTTACCCTATCCTTGCTATTTAAAACCAGCGGTATCAGTAGATGGTGCAGGAATTAGTCGTTGTGAAAATCAACAAGAGTTACAAGCTGCCCTAACTGATATGGCGGAAAATGTGCCGATACAAGTACAACAAGAAGTAATTGCCGATAAGTTCCTCAATTTACAGTATCAGGTTACGGAAAATGCTGTAGAACCCCTAGCTGCTACAGAGCAAATATTAGATGGTTTTGCCCATAATGGAAATCGTTATCCTACTGTCCATAAGCCTTGGGAGATGGTACAACCTATGGCACAGTGGATGAAAGAGAAAGGCATGAAAGGGATATTTGCTTTTGATGTCGCTGCGGTGGAATCGGATAATAATTATCAATATTATGCGATCGAATGTAATCCTCGTTTCAATGGGGCATCCTATCCTACTGGCATTGCTAAAAAACTCAACATTGCTAGTTGGGCGAGTGAAAATTTTGATACCCAATATACTGCTTTAGATCAAATTAATCTTGATGGATTAGAGTTTGATCAAAAAACAGGTACAGGAGTTATCTTAGTCAATTGGGGCAGTGTTTTAGTTGGGAAGTTAAGTTTTTTATTGGCTGGTTCAATTGAAAAGCAAAATGAATTAAAAACATTACTGAAAGAGAGATTATAAGTAGTATGTGTAAAAGGTTATAATAAACAACTAACCACTAACTAATCTTGTTGTTTCAAAAAACTTTCTACTTCTTTAGCTGTAGGTTGAGCAGAGATCGCGCCTCTTTTGGTAGTTGTTAAAGTACCAACAGCACAAGCATAAGTAACGATTCTTTTAACCAAATCAGGATTGTTTAAACTACTAATTCCCAAATTACACAATTGGTGAATTAAACCAGCAACAAAACCGTCTCCCGCCCCTGTCGTGTCTTTGACATCAACTTGAAAAGGGTCTATTCTTCCCTCATGGTCATTCAAACAATAACTAACTGCTGCTGCGCCGTTAGTTACAAATACTCCTTCTACGGAATTTAAACGGTAAGATATTTTACCTGCATCCATAGTGTCAAATAACCACAATGCTTCTTCTTGGGAGAATTTGACAAAATCTACATATTGCCACAATTGCTGAATTAGAGGTAAAGCATCAGCTTCGTTGAGCCAAAAACTCGATCGCCTGTTGACATCTAAAACTACTTTTAAATAATATTTATCTGCCAATTCTAGAGCTTGAAAAATAGCCTCTCTAGTCTCAGGATAAGCTAATCCCAAAGTACCTATGACTAAATATTCTGCTGCTAAAAAAAGTTGTGTGGGTAATTTTTTGCTTGAAAGGTAAGCATCAGCAAAGCTATCGGGAGATTTCCCACCAAAACCAGCAAATTTGCGATCGCCTGTGGGAGAATGTAAAATATAAACTTGGCGAGTAGGAAAATCACTAGTTAGCTGTACTCCAGTAAGGTCAACCTCTACCCTGGCTAATTCTTTCAGTAACCTATCTCCTTCTGGATCTTGACCCACACAACCCACGAACCCTGTACTAGTTCCTAATTTAACCAAACTACAAGCAACATTAGCTGGTGCGCCACCAGAAAAGGTTGTCCAAGATGTTACTTTTTCCCAATACGGAGTAACTTCATTAGCAAGACAGTCTAATAAAATCTCACCAAGACAAATAACACGACTGGGGATAGGCACTGTACTGTTAGACTCCAAGCTTTTTTGATTATCAGATTAATATAACTTTGTTGTCTGATCAGAGAAAGAAGTCTTAAGAAATTCTTTCATAGCCATTTTATAACTTATTCTTGGTTCAGTCATTATCCATAATTTATTGGTTAATGTAGAATAAGCACTAGCATTAGTTTCCTCATCCAAATTATTGATTTGTGGAGGATTTAAAACCTTGGATGAACTGACCACAGCATTAGAATTAGCCACAGAAGAGGAATTACGACAAATTACCCAAATTCTGTTTCAGCCTCGCTTTAATCCTTTAGACTACTGGAAAACACCCCCACCTTTAGAAATTGAAAGTCAGGATTGGCATAGTTGGATTAATTCAGTCGATCATAGATTTCGCTATTTAGCAGCAGATGGCATGACTGTATTGCGAGGGAATACCCAAGAATTATCTTACAGGCAAATTTTGATTCAAGTTTGTTTGTTTCTCAAGATTCCTTACTCTCAAGATATGACTACTACTGATCTTGAAGCGGAAATATTTTTACGTTTAGTTGAAAAAACTTGGGATAAGCTACCAAAAAAGGAAAAACGTTCTTTAAAAGGGAAAATAATTCGTTCTCTTAGTGTATCCAATCCTCCCGAACCTTTACCTTTAGTAATTCAGAATGACCCAATTAAAATGTTACTCAAAGGAAGTGGTATTGTCGCGATTAATTCTATTCTGAAACCCTGGTTACTCAAACATATTGCCAAACAGTTTGCGCTTCACTTTGCTACTTATCAAGCAGCAAAAACTGCCTTAATTAAAGGTGGAACAGCAACAGCTATAGGATTACAAAGCAAATTTGCCATGCAAATGGCAAAACAAGGTATGAAAACAGCAGCAGTGCGTTACGGTGCTACCAGGGCTGTTTTAAGCTGTATTGGTCCTTTAATGTGGGGCTGGTTTATTGCCGATCTTGGTTGGAAGGCAATCTCAACCAACTATACTCGCATTGTTCCCATAATTTTTACTCTGGCACAAATTCGCCTAACCCGCGATTTGGGATTTTGATACCCTTCAAAGTGATGTTATTTTGTATTAGCTATTTTAGTTAAAATAGCCTTAGTTAAGTTTTTTACCTCAGCACTTATGAAAACATTGGGAGCATCAGATGCCAAAAATCGTTTTGGTGAACTTTTGGATTTAGCTAGAAGAGAGCCTATACAAATTTCTAAAAAAGGTCGTAAAGTCGCAGTTATGCTTTCTGTAGAGGAGTTTGAAAGATTATCAAATTTGGAAGAAGAAATTTTGGCTCTAAAGGCAGAAAAAGCTAAAAAAGAAGGGTTAATTGGTGTATCAGAAAGTGAAGCTCTGTTAGAGGAGCTTCTGAATGCTTAAAGTTAATTTCTCTCGCCAAGCAGCGAAATTTATCAAAAAATTACCTATTAAGCATGCTAAACAAATTGCAATTAAAATTAC
>JASJDF010000232.1 GCA_030065715.1 Xenococcaceae cyanobacterium MO_188.B19
TAAACCAATTGTGCCTCCTACGGCAGCTTCTGGGGCGACGTGACCCACTACTAAACCATAAGTACCACCAGAAAAACGACCATCGGTAATGAGTCCTACAGAGTCTCCTAAACCCGCACCAATAATCGCGGAAGTTGGAGCCAGCATTTCTCGCATTCCTGGACCTCCTTTGGGTCCTTCATAACGAACTATAATTACATCTCCTGGGTTAATTTTGCCTGCTAGAATGGCATCTAAACATGATTCTTCTGATTCAAAGACTCTTGCGGGACCTGTAATTTGAGGTTTTTTGACACCGCTAATTTTAGCTACTGCCCCTTCTGTAGCCAAGTTTCCTTTAAGAATAGCTAAATGTCCTTCTTGATATACGGGATTATCCCAAGTTCTGATTACATCTTGATTGGCTGGGGGAGTATCTGGCACATCCTTTAAGACTTCGGCAATAGTTTCTCCTGTGATAGTTAAGGCATCACCATGTAATAAGCCATGTTGGAGTAACATTTTCATTACTAAAGGAATTCCACCAGCTTGATGCAAGTTAGTGGTAACGTAACGCCCAGAAGGTTTGAGGTCACATATTACTGGAACTCGTTTTCGGATTGTTTCAAAGTCATCGATTGTAAGATTTACTCCCATAGTATTTGCGATCGCGAGTAAATGCAAGACCGCATTGGTAGAACCACCTACTGCCATAATGACCGAAATGGCATTTTCAAAGGCTTTACGAGTTAATATTTGACTGGGAAGAATGCGTTTATGGATGGCTTCTACTAAAACAAAAGCTGATTTTTCCGTACTTTCAGCTTTTTCTGCATCTTCTGCTGCCATAGTTGAGGAGTAGGGCAGACTTAAACCCATCGCTTCAATAGCAGAGGACATAGTATTGGCAGTAAACATTCCCCCACAAGAACCAGCTCCAGGACAAGCATTCTTTTCGATAGCAGTTAATTTAGCTTCATCGATTTTTCCCGCACTGAATTGTCCCACTGCTTCAAAAGCACTGACAACAGTTAAATCTTCACCATCAAGATGTCCTGGTTTAATTGTGCCACCATAGACAAAGATAGCAGGAATATTCATTCTCGCGATCGCAATAATCGCTCCAGGCATATTTTTATCACAACCACCAATAGCCATTACTGCATCCATACTCTGCCCATTGCAAGCAGTTTCAATGGAATCAGCAATTACATCACGGGAAACTAGGGAATATTTCATGCCTTCTGTTCCCATAGAAATCCCATCACTAATAGTAATGGTGCCGAACATCTGAGGCATGGCACCAGCTTGCTTCAGAGCAGCTTCTCCCCTGAGTGCTAGGGTATTGATCCCCATATTACAAGGGGTAATCGTACTATAACCGTTAGCTAATCCCACAATAGGTTTGGTAAAGTCATCATCGCCAAATCCTACCGCTCTTAGCATTGCTCGATTTGGCGATCTCTGATGTCCTTGAGTAACGACCTTACTTCTATAATTATCTGACATATAAATTCTCTTACCATTGGTCACTTACCATTAAACATTAAACATCGATCATTGATCATCCAAAGCCAAAATACTCGCCCCAGATCGATAAGACTGAAATTCTTGTTATGCTGATGTTTAATGCCACCGAATAGTATTTCTCACTGTTCACTGTTACCCACGAATTTGCCTGGATTTTTGCGATCACCAAATCGACATAATCAAAGCACTACAGCAAGATTACTCTTGGCTTTTAGCTGCAACCAAACTGTCGAATCTGCACTCTAGTATCAACCTGCCATGAAAAAGTACCATAATCAAACAGCGCTATTTTCTGTTTTTGGACTCAGTCTCGCTACTAGTCCTTTTATCTTTACTATTCTCATCTTAAATTTCTTAGGGGAATTGCTCAAAAACTGCGGAGCAGTTAGTGAAGAAATTTTTAGAGCTGAACAATTGCCTCTAATAAATATTACAGAATTAGAAAAACTCAAGCAATTAGACAATAAAAGTTAAAAATATATAACAAATGTCTAATTTTTTCAAATAATTATGGTCTGTGGGCTGAAATAGCTACTAGTTTGAATTAGTATTTTGATAATTGCCGTTAGTTAAAGCGTGAGATATTTAATTTTCTCGTTGTATTCCCTAAGAACAAGTGAATTGTCTCCCTAAGAGGAAAATTCTCGGCGATTAGATGTAGGTGTAGGAATTTTTATAATCAGGAATTTTGATAGACATTACCTTAAAAAATCTCTGAACTTTAGTAATATTCAGAATTAGGTAGATTGCACAGCCAAAATAGCGTAGGATTTTAATCGACTAGTAAATCGACAGTCAATATAGATACAGTTAACTAAAAATTGGGGTTTTTATGAGTTCGCTTCTTCAATTTTCGTCATCGGAAGTCAATATGCTTTCTAGTTCTCATTTACTATTGCGCCATAGATTAAAATTGATCGAACAATTATGGGAATCAGTATTATGTTCTGAATGTGGACAAGAAATGGTTGATTTACTTTTGGAAATGCGGGCTATTTCTTCCCCAGAAGGACAGGCGGAAGATTTGCCTGAATCCTCAGTACCCCAGTTAATTCAAAAGTTATCCATTGAAGATGCAATCCAATCCGCTCGTGCTTTTGCTCTATATTTCCAGTTGATTAATATCGTAGAACAGCATTACGAACAACAGGAACAAAAGTTATCTCGTCGTAATAATCCCCAATTAGAAAGTTCTAGTCACAAAAAACAAAATGGGAGCTCTTCTCAGGAGCAATTTGCTATTACTTCAACTATTCCAGGAGCTAACGGTTTAGAAGAGATTTGGCTAGGACAAGGGAATCAAAGAAATAAAGCGGATACTTTTGGTTCTCTGTTTCCCTATCTACAAAAAATCAATATGCCTCCCCAGATGATTCAACGTCTGCTGGATCAACTAGATATTCGCCTAGTATGTACTGCTCACCCAACGGAAATTGTCCGCCACACAATTCGTAAAAAACAAAGGCGCATCTCTAATATACTGACCAAAATTGACACCGCACAAGATATCACTAAAAGTGAAGGTTTAACAGATTCTTGGGAAGCAGAATCGGCAATTGATGAGTTAATGGAAGAAATTCGTCTTTGGTGGCGCACTGATGAGTTACATCAGTTCAAGCCTAAAGTATTAGACGAAGTAGATTACGCTCTACACTATTTCCAAGAAGTTTTATTTGAGGTAATTCCCCAACTCTCGATTAAATTGAGACAGTCTCTAAAACAAGCTTTTCCTTATCTTTCTCCACCCTCCAATAAATTTTGTTATTTTGGCTCTTGGGTAGGAGGCGATCGCGATGGGAATCCGTTTGTCACTCCAGAGGTTACATGGCAAACTGCCTGTTATCAAAGAGGAATTGTTTTAGAAAAATATCTCAAATCGATTGACCAGTTAAGAGAATTATTAAGTTTATCTTTACACTGGAGCAAAGTCTTACCAGAACTCTTGGATTCTTTAGAACAAGATAGACAGCAAATGCCAGAAATCTACGAAAAATTGGCAGTACGCTATCGTCAAGAACCCTATCGTTTAAAATTAGCTTATATCGAACAGAGATTAAAAAATACCAAAGAGCGCAATGAGTTTATTGCTCATACAGAAGGAAAACCCCAAATTAGAAATGTCTATCATACTGAAGCAGACTTTTTAGCAGAATTAAAGCTAATTCAGCAAAGTTTAGCGGTAACCAGCCTAAATTGCCGAGAGTTAGATAATCTGATCTGTCAAGTGGAAGTTTTTGGGTTTATCCTAACTCAGCTAGATTTTCGTCAAGAATCTTCTCGTCATTCTGATGCTTTAGAAGAAATTGCAGACTATTTGGGCATATTACCCCAACCTTATAACCAACTGTCAGAAGCAGAAAAAACTGCTTGGCTAGTCAAGGAATTACAAACCCGCCGTCCCTTGATTTCTAGGGATATGCCTTTCTCCGAAAGAACCGCTGAAGTAATCGAAACTTTCCGCATTCTGCGCACCTTACAGCAAGAATTTGGCTTGGGGATCTGTAAAACCTACATCATTAGTATGACCAATCATGTTAGTGATGTTTTAGAGGTAATGCTGTTATCCCAAGAAGCAGGATTATATGACCCAGCTACTAGTTCTTCTCCGATTAGAATTGTACCTTTATTTGAAACTGTAGATGACCTAAAACGTGCTCCTGCGGTGATGCAAGAGTTGTTTGAACTAAAATTATATCGAGCATCTTTGGCAGGTGGATACGACCATTTAGAAGTGCTAGAAGGGAAAGAGCTAGAGCCAGAAATTGCTCCCCCCGTTTTAGACCCTACTAATTTACAAGAAATTATGCTGGGTTATTCTGATAGTAATAAAGATTCAGGTTTCCTGAGCAGTAACTGGGAGATACACAAAGCTCAAAAAGCCTTACAAAAAGTCGCATCAGAATACGGTATATCTCTAAGATTATTTCACGGTAGAGGTGGTTCAGTAGGTCGTGGAGGAGGACCTGCTTATGCAGCGATTTTGGCACAGCCTACAGGGACGATTGGCGGTAAAATCAAAATCACCGAACAAGGAGAAGTCCTAGCTTCTAAATATTCCCTACCCGAATTAGCACTGTATAATCTCGAAACTATTACCACTGCGGTAATTCAGTCTAGTTTATTAGGCAGTGGATTTGATCGGGTCGAACCTTGGAATAATATCATGGAAGAACTAGCAACGCGATCACGTACTGCTTATCGTTCTTTAGTCTATGAACAACCAGATTTTGTCGATTTCTTCCTTTCTGTCACCCCAATTGACGTAATTAGTCAGTTGCAAATTGGTTCTCGTCCTTCCAAGCGTCCAGGAAAAAACCAAAATAAAAAGAAAGATATTAGTAGTTTAAGAGCTATTCCTTGGGTCTTTAGTTGGACACAAAGTCGTTTCTTATTACCTGCTTGGTACGGAGTCGGAACAGCTTTACAAGAATTTTTAGCTCAAGAACCAGATAAAAATCTTAACTTACTACGCTATTTTTACTTTAAATGGCCCTTCTTCAGAATGGTAATTTCTAAAGTAGAAATGACTTTAGCTAAAGTTGATTTACAAATAGCAGAACACTACGTCGAAGAATTATCTAAACCAGAAGATAGAGAACGTTTTCAAGCTGTATTTGAGCAAATTACCCAAGAATACCATCTGATTAAAGAATTGGTTTTAACCATTAATGGTCAGAAAAAACTCCTTGACGGCGATCCTGAATTACAGAGATCGGTTCAATTACGTAATGGAACTATTGTTCCCCTTGGCTTCTTACAAGTTGCTCTAATTAAAAGATTACGTCACCATGACAGCGATTCTAATGTGGTTCACTTCCGCTTTAGTAAAGAAGAGTTACTGCGTGGTGCGATGCTAACTATTAATGGCATTGCTGCTGGTATGAGAAATACCGGTTAATGTTTATACTTTTTGTAGGATTGCATCGCGAATACTGATTAATGTTTTTCAGTATATCGACGGTGCAAGAAAAAATTATATTTGACTTATCCCAAATAGAAAAATATTGTATCAAATGAATAGTAGAGTGGAACATAGCACCAGTCTACTTTGAATTCAATTTAATCTTGTGTAGCTTTAACATAGTGATGCAAAATGTTAGCCACAAAAAGCCGATTCCATAACCAGCAATAATATCGGTTGGCCAATGTACTCCTAAATATAGTCGGCTCAGACCAATTGCACCGATCAGACACACTACTCCAGTGTAAATTAAGAGGGAAAACTTAGGATAACGAGTTGCTATCAGATAAGCAATAAATCCATATAATACAGTTGAAACTAAAGCATGACCACTAGGATAGCTAAAAGAAACGTCTTCAATAGCTGATTGCCAAAGATCGGGTCTAACTTTACCAAATACCGATTTAAGACCATAACTCAGAACTAAACCCCCCAAACAATCAATCAGGAATATTTTGGCTTCTAAATAATAATGTCGCCAGATAAGTATTGCTAAAGTCAAAGCAGTAATCATAGTAACTGTACTAAGATCATTAAAGCGAGTGATCAAGAGCATTATGTGATCAAGAGTTGGATTAGCAAATTGATGAATCCATAGCAAAATTGTTTTATCAAAATCAAAAGCTTCTTGATTTAAAACTTCATCTGAAATTTCAGCAACAAGATAAATAATTATCAGACAGCTAATTAGTCCTACTGTCCCAATAGTAGTAATCAAATAAGTTATAGGACTATGAAGATTATTGCGCCAAAATTTAACTAATTTTTGAAAAAATCCTTGCATAATAAACTGTGAAGTACTTTAACTCTTAATAATCACCCCTATGATTATGATTTAATTCCCACTAGAAGCAATGTTTCTCATACTCACAAGCCTCGAATAATCTGAAAAATTTAAATTTCTTCATCAGTTTCAACCAAGAAATTCAACAACTCAAGCGCGATCGCAAGACTCAATCTTGATTCGATTCAACTTGTTATTTTTAGCCGAAATGACCGTAAAATTCCAATTGTCATAAGTCAAAGTTTCTCCTGGAATGGGTATCTTTTGCCATTGCTCTAAAAGAAACCCGCCGAGAGTATGATAGTCTCCCCCTAAAGGTAAGTTCAATAATAGTTTTTGATTCAGATCGTCTAAATTTATTTTTGCTGATACCAGAAAAGTGTTGTTTTCTAATCTTTCTACTAATTTATTGCCAATTGCATTAGAATTACCTGCATCTCCAATAATTTCGGCAATAATATCGTGAAGTGTCACTAAGCCTGAAGTTCCGCCAAATTCATCGACCACTACAGCCATGGGTTTACGCGATCGCTGCATCCGAGGTAATAAATCGCTGATTGGGGTGGACTCTGGAAAAAATTCTACTGGTTCAATCCAAGCTTTAATCAGAGAATCGTCTGTTATTTCCCCATTTGCTAGAGGCAAAGCCAAGCTTTTATAATCAATAATCCCTTTTATATCGTCTAGAGACTCTCCTACCACTGGATAACGAAAGTATCTTTGATCCACTATACTCTGTAATAAATCACCGAAACTAGCTTGCTCGGACAAAAATTCAATTTCAGTTCGAGGAATCATAATTTCTACCGCCATCACATCCCCAAACTCAAACACATTGGTCAGTAATTTCCTTTCTTTCGCTTCTAAATCTGTAGATTCTTCTGTGGCAATAATTAACTGTAATTCTTCGGAACTGACTTGGTTGTACCATCTCTGACCTGCGTATTCAATACCTCCTAATCTCAATATCCAACGAGTGGATTGATTTAGCACCCAAATAAAAGGACGAAAAATACGAGCGATCACCAGGCTCGGAGGTCCAAAAAACCTGGCTAACTGTTCTGAATAAATCAGAGCCACAGATTTAGGACAAAGTTCCCCTAAAACAATTTGTAAGTAAGCTAAGAAAATAAAAGCTGTAGGAATGGCAAAAGAATGGATAATAGGTTCGGTAATAGCAACAGGAAGAGGCAATTTTTTAATATTGTCACTGATTAACATGGCAATAGTTTGCTCTCCAATCCATCCTAATGCCAAGCTAGAAAGAGTAATTCCCAATTGAGTGGTGGATAGTAAACGATCAATACTTCTTTGGAAAGATTGCACCGTTTGAGCCTGAATATCGCCATTTTTAGCTAACTGGGCAATACGCGATCGCCTAACTGAGACAATAGAAAATTCTGCGGTAACAAAAAAGGCATTGATCGCGATCAATGAAAATAAACCTACAAAGGGGAATAATAAGTCTTTGCCAGTCATTCAGGATTTAATAATACAAAAAAGCATCAGGAACAGGTTTAATACCAATTTTTCAAGGTAATTAAAGGCTTACAAGGATATTAGGCAATGGGTAACAAGCCAAGAAATGCTCATCTTCCTACAGGAATTCTCTCTAATTTTAGTTCTAAGTTCTGTTCTGGATAATCTGTTAATGTCAAAGATATATTACGGGTCTGATCAACTAGTACCAGAGGAATGCGGAATTTACCACTAAAGTTTTTGCCATTAGCAGGTAATTGTCCTGGTAAGCCTTCTGTAATCGCGCTCAAGGGTCTTCCTCGATCATCCCTTACATCAAGAAAGCTGTATAAAAATCTTCGAGACTGAGACCCTTCATTTTTCATCTTGACATTTAAGGTGAAAGAATTTCCCTCTCTGTGGACTTGGGAGACTTCTAAAGTCACATCTCCAGAACGATTGCTAATGGGAAAGGCTAGGGCTTTATCAGCATGAGACTCGGATGAATCATTAGTAGATTCATCGAGAAGTTGCTGATTTAGGGATTGCTCTATAAACCTGCTACCTTTTTTTTTTGCCTCAATGTAATTGTAAACATTTATCAATACCTCTCGCTCTGTAACAATTTTTAATCCTTTGTGAGTACCACCAACAGGCTGTTTTTTGTCTAGGGATTGTTCAGAATTTATATCAGGCTGAGTCACTACTTTCAAAGCCTCTCTGCCCATCAGATAACCAATATAGGCACTAGCACTACCACCTGCCAACATCATAAGAAGGATTGTGCCAATCAGTATTAAGGTTAATTTGAGATTCATGAACTTCCTGAGAAATTTATTTTGTTGCAATTACCAGAGTTACTAATATAATAGATATCTAGACAAAATAATACCGCCAGGGTTGGCCGAGCGGTTGAGGCAGCGAACTCATAATTCGCCCTAGGCAGGTTCAACTCCTGCACCCTGGAT
>JASJDF010000233.1 GCA_030065715.1 Xenococcaceae cyanobacterium MO_188.B19
ATTGTTACCCAACCAGATTCAAAAACGGATTTGTAACCAGTTTCATAAGGAATAGATTGCCAGATATCTTCTGCCATATGAGACAATACAGGCGCAATAGATTTAGCTAAGTTTTCAATAGCAACGGCTAAAACTGTTTGACAGCTACGACGGCGAAAAGAACCTAAACTACTGATATATAATCTATCTTTAGCAATATCGAGATAGAAATTAGATAAATCTACCACACAGAAATTTTGCACAGCTTGGAAGAAACGATAAAACTGATAACTATCGTAAGCATCAGTGATATCTGCAAACACTTCCGTGATGCGATGGAGCATATACTTATCTAATTCTGGTAAGTCTGCATAAGCTACCGCGTCGGTTTTAGGATTGAAATCATGTAAATTACCTAATAAGAAACGGGAAGTATTGCGAATTTTACGATAAATATCTGCTAACTGCTTTACGATACTGTTTCCGATACGAACATCAGAAGAATAATCTACAGAAGATACCCACAAGCGCAAAACATCAGCACCATAAGGAGGTTCTTGTTTTTTATTTTTACCACCTTCAATAATCACTCTGGGGTCAACTCCATTACCCAAAGACTTACTCATCTTTCGTCCATTTTCATCTACCACATAACCGTGAGTAAGTACGGTTTTATAGGGTGCGGTGTTATTAACTGCTACACTAGTAAGCAAACTCGACTGAAACCAGCCTCGATGTTGGTCACTACCTTCCAGATATACATCTACAGGATATTGTAAACCTCTGGCTTTCACTACAGAAGCCCAAGATGAACCAGAATCAAACCAGACATCCATAGTATCTATACCCTTGCGATAGGTTTTACCATTATTACGATAAGATTCTGGTAATAACTCCTCTACAGATAATTCCCACCAAGCATCACTACCTTTTTCAGCAATAATTGTTTTTACATGGTTGATAGTTTCCTCTGTTAATAAAGCTTCGTTAGTCTCCTCATCATAAAACACGGGAATAGGCACACCCCAACTACGCTGACGGGATATACACCAATCACTTCTATCTTTAACCATAGGAGTAATGCGATTTTCTCCTGCTGCGGGAATCCAAGTTACAGATTTAATTGCTTCTAACGCACTATCTCTAAATCCTTCTACCGATGCAAACCATTGTTCAGTAGCACGGAAGATTGTAGGCTTTTTAGTACGCCAATCATAAGGATATTTATGGACGTATTCCTCATGTTTTAATAACGAGCCTGTTTCCTGTAAAGCATCGATGATAGCTTGATTAGCAGCACTAACTTTTTCATTACCCTTCGCTACTACTTGCAATCCTGCAAACTTACCCGCTTCCTCGGTAAATCTTCCCGCATCATCTACAGGAGAAAGAATCGGTAAACCATATTTTTGTCCTGTGATATAGTCTTCTTGTCCATGTCCTGGTGCAGTATGAACTAAACCCGTACCAGATTCCGTAGTAATATAATCCCCACCGATTACTACTTTACTTTCTCGCTCATATAAAGGATGACGGTAAGTAATTCCTTCTAAGGTTTTTCCTGTAACAGTAGTTTTAATGGTTAATTCCGTTTCAAAAGTGGCAGATAATCTTTCTACCAAATCCTTAGCAACGATTAAGAACTGCTCCCCTCTCCTAGTAGGAGAGGGGTTGGGGGAGAGGTCAACCACCGCATATTCTAAATCCCCATTAACTGCTACTGCTAAATTACCAGGAATCGTCCAGGGTGTAGTAGTCCAGATAGCAACGCTTAAATTGGGTAAATACTGTTCTAACTCTTCTGCACCTTCTCCCAAGGTACTGACAGGAAAAGCCACATAAATACTAGGGGAAGTATGCCCTTCTGGATATTCTAACTCTGCCTCTGCTAATGCAGTACGAGAAGATGGACTCCAATGTACGGGTTTTAGTCCCCGATAAATATAGCCTTTTAATGCCATTTCCCCAAATACAGCAATCTGTGCGGATTCATATTCAGGAGTGAGAGTTAAATAGGGATGTTCCCAATCTCCCCATACACCATAGCGTTTAAAGCCTTCACATTGTTCCTGTTTGGCTTCCAGGGCAAATTCTTTAGCTTTTTGACGCAGCTTGAGAGGAGTTAATCCTTGTCTCTCTTTGGACTTCATTTTCTGCAAGACTTTCAATTCAATCGGAAGTCCATGACAATCCCAACCAGGAATATAATCGGTTTTATGTCCCTGTAGTAGTTTGTATTTGTTGATAATATCTTTGAGAATTTTATTCAACGCATGACCCATATGTAGTGATCCATTAGCATAGGGAGGACCATCATGAAGAATAAAGGGTTCTTTGGGATTATTCTGTGACAGTTGCTCGTATATCTGATTTTCTGCCCAAAATTGCTGTAATTCTGGCTCGCGTTTGACCGCGTTGGCACGCATACTAAAATCAGTCTGGGGTAAGTTTACGGTGTCTTTGTAACTTTTTGCTTCTGTCACTGTCTCAACAATATCTGGCTAAGGGTTTTTTGATGTATCTGTATATTATTACTTGTTGATGAAGGTTGTGATGTGGATTTTTTTCTCACCCAAAGGATTGGACTGTTTTGGCGTGTATCTGTAAATTATTGTTCTATTCAATGTTATGTAATTATCAATACAATAATTCAGTTAACAAACTGTAATCGTTGAATGTTGCTACTGTATGGGAATCGTTACACTGTAGATGTTTTATTCAAGCAAAGAAAAAAATCATGTTTGAAAATTTAGAGTTGATGAAACATATTTCATGGATATTTTCGAGTATTGGAAATATTTTTGTAGATAAAATTTTAAATACTTCAAAAGAAGAATCACAAATTAATCCACAGCAAAATTTAATCATAGAACCTATAGAAATAAAAGAAGAATCTTAGTCTGTTAGTTTAGGTAATCGAAAAATCAAAGTTTATTTAGCATCTACTAGATGAATTTTAGTAGCCATGAATATAAATAAAGAACTATTACATAATCCTAAAGTAGGCGAAATTCTTAAAGAGGAATTTTTAGAAGAAATTGGTATGAGTCAGAATACTTTAGCAAAAGCTATTGGCGTACCATCTAACGGTACTTAAACAAAAATTAAGCCCAAACAAAGCCACAACTCGCTTTGTAAGCTGCAAATACGTGCCGATTTTCGTTGAGCCATTCGACAAAACGATAAGATATAGCTGTACGAAATGCTTCTAAAGCTTCAGGAAAAGTATCCAACGGTTTATTTGCCCAACGCCTTCTTAACCCTCCAGTTAGTTTATGCCAAAGGATAAAAGTATAAACACAAAAAACCAGAATAAAGTGTCTTTCTAAACTCTTTTTTTCTCGGACTTGGTATTCACTTAATCCTAACCAACCCTTAGCTTCTCTATAGAAAACTTCTACCCAGTTTCTTTCTGAATAAGTCTCAACTATCCATTCCTCTGTTACTTTTTCTCCTTCAACATTTGTGATTAAGTAATCAATATCTTCGGCATCTTCAAAGGCTGGTGCATTCATAACGATAGCTTTTTTTGCCATCATAAAGATGAGTTGTTACCACTACATTTCCATTATCTGTTTTGCCGATTTCCCCGATATATTGTCGTCCCACTCCTGCGGTAAAGTTACCGCTTTTCCTATGTCCAGAGTCATCAACAATGAGACTAAATCCTCGACTTATTCTGGTTTGGTTGCATTTACTCATTACCTCCAAACGACGTTTATTTATCTTGTCCGCCGACCAAGTTGCTTCTGTTAAGAAGCGATGCAGCGCGGTTTTGGGGGTTTCCCCCAAAACCGCGCTGCATCAAGACAATGGTGTAGTTTGTGATATGTGACTTTTACAGCGTCTCTCGCCATTTGAGATACATTTTTTCGCTCACTTTCTCCCAATAATCCCCCTAAATAGTGTCTGAATTCCCTTTTTTGGGCTTTGGTTCTTAATAAATCATCAAACTTTTTACACCATCTATCGAAGCAGGGAGGCATAGCTGCGGGAGTAGTTTCTTTCATGACGGCGGCCCGCGAAGCGGATCTCTTCGAGATCGCTTTATAGAGTAATGCTCAAGTCAATTATTAAAAGCATTCTATCTTATTTTGACTGTCAAAATTGTTTAAGTACCGCTAATAGAATTCACGCTATTGTTAATGGAACGCGGAGAGTTACAGCAGATACAGATTTAAGATTATGTCGCTTTTTTGCTTGATCAGAGGGCTATTTTTTACGATTAGAAAATGCCCATGAGTTAATGGAAGCGAAGTGGAAGTTAGGAAAGGTTTTAAGTGAAATTGAACCTTATGCTTCCTAATTACTGTACTGCAAGAGTTTTTAGGATTGTTGCAGACTAATATTGAGTTACAGAGGTAGTCTTTCTATATCCTTATTACTGCCAATTACTACCATAATTGTTCCTTTATTTAGTTTGTATTGAGGTGCAGGGTTAGTAATAAACTTTTCCCCGTTACCTATCCCTACTGCTAAAACACTAACTCCGTAGCGTCCCCGTAATTCTAACTGGGCTAATGTTTTGCCGTGAAACTCCTCTGGAACTAACACCTCAACAATACTATTTTCTGTGTCCAATTCAAAACGATCTAAAAAAGCTGGCTTAGTCAAAGTTGCAGCCAGAGCGCACCCAGCTTCGTATTCAGGAAATACTACATGATCTGCTCCCACACGGGTTAGCAGCTTACCATGAATCTCTGATGAAGCTTTCGCTACCACATACTTAACTCCTGCTTCCTTAACATTGAGGGTAGTAATAATACTTTCTTGTAGATAGTTACCAATTGCCACAATTACTGTTTCCATTTCAAAGATACCAGCTTCTTTTAAAGATTCTGGCTCTGTTGAATCAAGCTGAATAGCATGGGAAGCAATTTTTTGGCTGAGAACTTGAGTAACCAATTTTTCCTCAATATCTGTCCCCAGTACCTCGCAACCCATCTTGTGAAGAGAACTACATACTGCTCTGCCAAAACGCCCTAAACCAATCACGGCAAACTGACGACTTTCTCGACGCAAATTAGTCAAAAAATTAAGTGATTTTAAATCCACCTTTGCCCTCTATTAAACAAGTAAACTATTAACTACAAACTATCTACGCTAATCCCAATCTAAACTTACTAAAAGCAGAATGTCAGCCTACTAGCAAATTTTCTTCTGGATAATGCAGAGAACTAGGACGAACTTCTCCAATAATAGCAGCTATGACTATTAAGATACTGACTCTACCAACATACATAGCAAAAACTAAAACTAATTTCGCAAAAGTAGAAAGACCCCCAGTGATTCCCATGGATAAGCCTACCGTTGCAAAAGCTGAAATGACTTCAAACAATATTTGAATAAAGTCTAGTTGGGTTTCTACTAAAGAAATCAAAATTGTACATGAAATAATACAAGCTGCTGTACCAAATACTACCGCAATCGCTTTTAGTATCAGAGTGTATGGTACTTCTCTTTGATATAAAACTACTTTATTTTTACCTTCTAAAGCGGATTTAGTACAGTTAAATAGAATACGTATTGTTGTAGTTTTAATGCCACCTCCTGTACCGCTAGGACTAGCTCCGATAAACATTAATGCCATAGTAATAAAGAGTCCAGCCGTAGTCATTGCATCAAGGTCAATACTATTAAAACCTGCGGTTCTAGTAGTCATGGATTGAAACAAAGAGGCTAAAAACTTATCTTCTAGAGTCAAGTTTTTCAGGGTTCCTGGGTTATTTATTTCAGTCAGCAAAAAAGCAATGGTTCCTAGTACCAACAGTAATAATGTCGTACTAAAAACTACTTTAAAATTAAGAGAGAAGCAAAATTTTTCTTTTTTACCCCTAATTAATTGAGAAGCCCATAAATACATTTCAATGATTGCTTGATAACCAATCCCGCCAAAAATTACTAGTGCTGCAATTACGATATTAATCACCCAGGAAGAACGATAACCAACAAGACTATCGGGGAACAAACTAAATCCAGCATTATTCCAAGCACTAATACTATGAAAAATAGAAAACCACAATCCTTTAGCTAGACCAAATTTAGCAGCAAAAACTTTTAATAACAAAAAAATACCTGTGATTTCAAAAATCAAAGTAGTAGCGATAATAGATTTGACTAGATTGGTACTTCCTTGTAAGAATGGTCGGTCAAAAGATTCCTGAATCGCAAACTTTTGTCTGAGGTCAAATTTTCTCCCCAATAGCAAGATCAGAAAAGTTGTACTCATCATATAACCCAATCCCCCTACTTGTATCAGTAGCAAGATGATTACCTGTCCGAAAAAAGAAAAATAAGTACCTGTATCTACCACTGCTAAACCTGTTACACATACCGCAGATGTAGAAGTAAACAAGGCTATGATAGGGTTATTCCAAGAACCATCATAGGTAGCAAAAGGCATGGTTAATAATATAGTTCCTGCCAGGATTAGAGCTAAAAACCCGATGCAGATTGTACGAGCAATAGTCATAAAAAAATTACACTAAATTAAATATTAAGGAGTTCTTAGAAATATCCCTGAATCAGAATTTACTAGTTTCCTCAATCACCCATTTTATTAATTCTTGCCACTCCACAGAATTAGTCAAAGAATAAGCATCAAATTCTACACCCCAATTACGAGAAAATTCCGCAAAACTTTCAACCCAATTAATTGAGGCTTCTGTAGGAGAAAAAGGTCTATATTGCCAAGCATTTCTTAAATATTCTGCCATTTCCAGAGGATGTTTAGTATAGTGCAAATACCACGCAGTCCACACCATTGTCCCATAGCGAACAGAATGTTCCATTAACTTAACTTTATCTGGTAAATTAGGCTGTTGGAAAAAGTTTTCCGTAACTGCTGAAAGAGAACGGGCTTGGGGTAATCCCTTGTGCATAGCACTTTCTGGATGTTGTCTATAGTAAACGGTAATCTCTTTTAGCCAAGTAGCTTTACAACCTTTAAGAGCCATCCTCAGAATTAACTCTGTGTCTTCAGCAGGAGGGAATCTGGGGTCAAAACCATCAACATATTCTAGCCATTCACGACGAAACATCATCGCACTGGGTAACACAGGTTTCCAGCGCAACCAATCTTCTAATTCTAATGTGGGTATATTTTCCCAAGGACGCACATCCAACAGCTTATTACCGTGAGCATCAACTCTCTGCCAGCCACTATGAACAATACCTAAACTAGGATCTTGACGGAATAACTTGGCTTGCGCCGATAACTTACCAGGCATAAAATAATCATCTGCATCGAGAAAAGCAACTAACTCCCCCCTAGCTTGAGCAATACCATGATTACGAGCAGCAGCTACTCCTTGATTTTGTTGGGGAATATAACGAATTTTTTGCTGATAAGGTTCTAAGACTTCTCTAGTGTTGTCAGTAGAGCCGTCGTCAATAATTACTATTTCATAATGACAATCTTGTTGTTGCAGCACACTTTCTATAGCTTCTGCAATATACAGTTCACAATTATAACTTGGGATTATGATACTTATTAATGGCTCTGATATTAATACTTCTAAACTAGTCATCATCTTTAATAGTTAAACATATCTCATAGTCAATGAGCCTAATCTTTTCTCAACATAGCATTTAGAACATGAATCGTATTTTTAAATAGGGGTTGCTGAATAAATCTAAAACCTTTGTAAATCAATACTTTGAAGGTTGTTGAATCTCCATAAAGTGCAAGAAAATGGGTCTCCGAGCGTCAAAAATATTGCATTTGTCAATGGTTCGAAGAAGAAAAATTACAAAAACTCGGAGTGAAACTGTTGCCTGTTGCCCGTTCCCTATTCCCTACCTTCATAAAAAACTTTTTCAGCAAGCCCTACATATTACAAATTTGGGTTTCTAACTTACTCGGTAAGCTCTAGTTATTAGATTGACATTTACCCTTAGAAAGATCGTTAGGCTGGCTAGAGTCTGGTTCATATTCACCAGTTCTGGTAATACCTAAACCCAAAGATATCGCAAAGCATTTTTTGAGGTTACTTCCCAAAGAAGAAACAACTATTTTTCCAGCCTTACTACTAGAACCTTTGTAAGAGAATTTAATACTGGGTGGTGTACCAGATAAATTAGTTTCGATCTCTATGCTGTCGGCAATTTCTCTTTCATTCAATAAACAATTAGAGGGATTGCCACTGATAGCGTTATTAGTAGTATCGATTTCGACTGTACAAGACTTTCCTTGACGTATTGCTTGTCTTTGAGCTTCTGTAATTGCTCCTTCTATTTGAGATAATGCTTGATTAATTCTGTTGCGAGTTAATAAGCCAAAAAGATTAGGAGCAGCAATCGCAGCTAGAATACCAACCATAATTGCTACTGCCAAAGTTTCTATCAGAGTAAATCCCTGATTTTTACGGACATTCCAATGCCACATCGGGAATTACCTCCACATATCTATTTGCAATAACTTCATCATCAGCATCGCTACCATCATTATCAAGATCGAAATCACTTCCATCCCATTCTTTAACTTCGTAGTAAATTTTGAGTGTTTTATAAGGAGCAGTGGCACGATTAAGACTAATATGAGTACGCTTTAAACCTAATTCTTTTCCTTCTTCCGTAATAGTCACTGAGCCAGTAGATGGGTCAGTTTTAAGAAGTTTAGAAAGTCTTTTAAGAGGTTGCTGTTCT
>JASJDF010000234.1 GCA_030065715.1 Xenococcaceae cyanobacterium MO_188.B19
TTTGGTGAATCAGGAGAAGGTTATGTAAGATTTGCCTTAGTACAAGAGCCAGAAGTATTACAATTAGCAGCAACTAAAATATCAGAATTCTTGGGGAAAATCTAAAGTGCTATATTGTTTAATTCTTTTTACTCAATCTGGTTCTGTATAGTTTTTTTGCAGTAATACCCATTCCAATTAAAACTAACCCCAAAGTAGGTGAAACATCAAAGGGAACACTAACAGTTTCTACTGAAATTTCTCCCAAGGTAAATGTTCCATGAGCTGAATTAGTATTATCTCCAAAAAAGAGAAAATTAGGTATTTCATAGGGATTAAATGTACCTAAAGAGGGTTCACTTGTAGCTGGATTGAAGCTATAAGTCCGAAGTGACCCACTAATAACATTAGAAAAACCACTACCAGTATCAGCTAATAATTGATAAGTATTTCCTGATATAGCAAGTTGATAGTCTGTACTATTACTTGTAGTAAAAGATTGACTTTCTGCTTGTGTAAAATTAGCATTTTGAGCAAAAATTTGATTCTGATCAAAACCAATTTCAATGCCTTCATTATCTTTACCAATTGCAGTTATACTAAAGGCTGCACGATCATTACTATTAGTATCTGAAAAATCATTGACAGTATCTAAAGCTACATTAAAAAAGATACTATAACCATTATCTTGATCTAAAGTCGGAAAGCTAGTATTAACAAAACCAGGAATCAGAGGACTATAGTTACTATAGCCAGAATATCCTGCACTATTACCATTACTATCTATTTCCACTCCCCCCGCAACAACAGTTCCATCTAAAACAGTAAGTCCTCCTGAAGTAGTAAGTGCGCCCGGAGTTAACCATTGGGGGCTATTAGCTTCTGGTATTCCTGAACCATCGTAAAGAGTTTTGGTTAGAGCAGTTACGGGGTTACTATTAATAAAAATAATAGAAGTAATACTTAACAAAGTCAGAGTTAACTTCATCTGCGACGATTTAATTTACTATCCTGAATTCGACAATGATAACTAATTAATTTCAGAATGGGTATTTTACTAATAAAGTTAAATTATTAAGAATAAATCGTAATGATACCAGAAAAAGCATATTGGTTAGCTTGGTCACAGATTAAGGGAATTGGCGCAATCTTACTGAACAGAATATATCAACATTTTGGCAAGCTTTCCGTTGCTTGGACTGCACCTGTACAAGAATTAGGAAAAATAGAAGGTTTTGGTAGTAAATTAGTCGCTCAAGTGTCAAAAATGCGATCGCAAATTGAGCCAAAACAATTATTAACCCAGCATTTAAAAGATAATCCCCAGTTTTGGACACCAGCCGATCCTGAATATCCTCGCTTGTTATTAGAGATTCCCAGTCCGCCAGCAGTTTTATACTATCGAGGTAAGGTGAATTCAGAAGAAAATTCAGGTACGACTCCTACAATTGGTATCGTCGGGACTCGTTACCCTACAAAATATGCTAGAGATTGGACAAAAAAAATTACTACTGTCTTAAGTCAACAAGGATTTACTATTATTTCAGGAATGGCTGCGGGTATCGATACAGAGGCACATCAGGCTTGTTTAGCAGCAGGAGGGAGAACTATAGCGGTATTAGGTACAGGAGTAGATACAATATATCCTAATAGTAATCGCAAGCTTTACCAAGAAATACAAAAACAAGGATTAATTATTAGTGAATATTCCGCTAATACTAAGCCAGAAAGGGGAAATTTTCCAGCTCGGAATCGAATCATTGCGGGTTTATCTCGTGCAGTTTTAATTATGGAAGCTCCCCAGAAATCGGGGGCATTAATTACCGCTCGTTATGCTAATGAATTTTGTCGAGATGTTTATGTTTTACCAGGCTCTTTAAATAATCAACAAGCTATTGGCTGTTTGGCTTTATTAAATCAAGGAGCGCACGTCATCCTGGGAGAGGAACATTTGTTAGATATGTTGGCAATAATACCTCAATTAGATATAGATATGAGGAATAAGGAACGAGGAGAGAGGAACGTCCTAAAGGATATATCCGCAGGTGCGGATAAGGAGAGAGGAACTGAGAGCAAAAAAATTGATACGTCTCAATTGGGGGCAGAGTTAGCTAAAATAGCGGAAATTATGAGCAATGAGCCGATTTCTTTAGATGCTATAGCTGAAAAAACCAGTCTAGATACGGGTACTCTCTTAGCTAGTTTGTCTGAATTAGAATTAATGGGTTTAGTTTCTCAATTACCAGGGATGCTTTATGTTATTGCTTAATTGATATGCAGCAACTTATGTCGAATTATTACCGTTTTTCGTTTAACCTTAAACTTTTATGAGAAGCACCATAGATGATTTTCAGAGATTTTCCCAGTTTAATTTTGAATAAAATAGGCTTTAAATCAAAAACTCTAGTCACATTGAGTATGTTGCTGTTTTTACCTATTGGTAAAACAGCAATGCCTACAACCTTAGAGTCTAATGCTTGTCAAACACAAACTCGGACACGCTCTGATTCCACAACCAATCTGAGTCAGTCTTCTGATGAGTCGGATTTTGTTATGGATAGCTTTGAAGGAAGTTTAAATCTTGCTCTCTGGTGTATGGACAAAATCGAGTCTGATTCTTGGGAAATAGTTACCTCTCCTGTATGGCATGGAAAAAACGCTATTAAAATAACCCTCAAAGAGGGTCAAAAAACATATATGGGTCGTGATGGAAATGTAACAGAACGTTCTGAGCTTCAGGATCGTAATGTGTTCGCGCTTAACTCAGAGATTTGGTTGGGTTTTTCTGTATATATACCTCACGATTTTCCCAAGATTGATACCCGTCTTATCATCGCACAACTCAAACAAAAATGTGGAAAATTAACTAATTGTAGTCCTGTTGTAGCTATAAGGCTTTACGAGAATAAATGGAAAATTACACAATCATATGATGCCTCAGAAATTAACACAACATTTGAACGCAGGACAGTTTATCAAAGTCCTTCTGCTTTTTCAAAGGGTAGCTGGCAGAGATTTGTTTTTCATATTAAGTTGACTAAGAGTGAAGAAGGTTTTGTTCACGTTTGGCAGAATGGTAAGAAAATTGTCAAATATCAAGGAAGAACTGCTTATTTTAAGGCTAAGGACAGATTCTTCTTTAAATTAGGATTATATCGAAATCACAAACAAGAACCCATGTCCATTTATATTGATCACTACTGGCGTTCTTACGCTCAACCCAGTTGGCTAAATTTATAGATAATATCCTCTATTTGCATTCTATTGATTAGAGTACCAAATAGAAGCAATTTGATCTGCTATCTGTTCACTTTGAGATAATTCCGTTTTAGACAAAAGCCTAGTAACATGACCGAGTTTTCTTCCTGGTCGAGATTCAGTTTTACCATACCAGTGAACATAAGTGTTAGGAAGACTGGCAAGAGTTTGACGTTGGGTTTGATAATCTTGTTGAGAAGTTTCGTATCCTAATAAATTAACCATTACTGCACCACCAGACTTGAAGGAAGGGGAAATGAGGGGTAAATTGGCAACAGTGCGTAACTGCATTTCAAACTGGGATATATTGCAGCCATCCAGGGTATAGTGTCCCGAATTATGAGTACGGGGTGCTATCTCATTGACTAAAACCTGATTATCTTGGGTTAAAAATAGTTCAATGCCAAAAATACCTATAACTTGTAATTTTTCTACCAAAGTATGCGCGATCGCATTAACTTTTTCGATAACTTCTGTGGTAACATCGGCAGGGGCAATAACCCAATGACAAACTTGATTCTTTTGATAGGTTTCTACTACAGGATAAATTATAATTTCTCCCGATACACTCCTGGCAACCATCACAGCTAATTCTTTAGTGAAGGGGACAAATTCTTCTAGCAGCATAGGAGGACAGCCAAACTTATGCCAAGTTGCAGACAAATCTTGATGATTTTGAATAATAAATGTACCCTGTCCATCATATCCATGACGACGAGCTTTTAAAACTACTGGAAACTGAGAGATATGTTCTAACTCTGCATCTGAAGTTAAAGCGTTAAACTTTGGCACAGGTAAACCAATACTTTGTAGATAAGAACGTTGATCGTATTTATCTAAAAGAGGTTCAAGGCTATTTAAACTGGGACGAAAATATACTCCCTTAGCAGCTAAAGATTGTAATTCTGGAAGATTAATAAATTCATTTTCAAAAGTAATTACATCACAAATATTAGCTAATTTTGCCGTAGCGGAGCTATCATCAACAGCAGCCAAAATAACCTCTGTAGCGCGTTTTACTGCTGGATCGGTTTTTTGGGGAGTTTGGATAATCAAATGTAAACCTAATTTTGTTGCTGCTTCTCCCATCATCCAGGCTAATTGACCACCACCAATAACACCAACTTTTTTAACATTCATCATTTAACATTTAACATTCAACATTCAACATTTATCATTCATTAGAAAAACGATGAACAATAAACTAATTTTGCAATTCTTCGGCTTTACTTTTCAAAGATTGTTCTAACTGCTGTAATTCTTCACGACGGGTTTCTATTTCCAAAAAACGACGATTTAATTCTAAATTTTGTGATGTAATCTCTTGTCGCCATTGCTCAATTTTTTCTTTTTCTTCGGTAATAAATTGAGCATCGACAGCGTTTTTAGTGAGATATTGTTGCAAAATTCCTAGAATCCACTCTTTAGCTTCCGTAATACTGATGATAGTACCGTTTTGTTCCCTTTCTAGTAAGACTAGAACCCCTTCTTGAACAGATATATTGAGATTCAGAGTTAAGTTTTCTGAATTATCTACTTGCCAGATATTATCGGTAGTTTCATAAGCCAGTATCTGTAATTCAGTTTCACCCGATAATGATTTTTTTTGGACTTGTGCCAGGTATAACATAGATCAATAAATACTTCTCTCATCAAAAATCTCAAATTTCAAGTCGGTCGTGGAAAAGCTCAAACAGGACAATTATTAAGTAGTTTATTCTAACCGTTTTATACGATCGCGTAATATTTTAGCTTGAGTTTCTGCTTCAGCGAGAGATTCTTTGGCAGCTTTAATGACATCTGCGGGAGCTTTATTGACAAATCCTGGGTTTTTTAGGCGACCAGATAAAGATTTGATTTCTTTTTCGGCTTTATCAAGTTTTTTCTCTAGTTTCTTGCGCAATGCGGGTATATCGACAAAGCCTGTTAAGGGAATAATTACTTGTACTGTGCCATAAACACTGGCAATTACTTGTCCTGGGTCTTCCGCTAAAGTTTTAGTAATAATAAGGTTTTCGACTTTGCCCATATCTTTGATATAGTCGGATACGGGTTGCAGGGCTGTTATTTCTATATCACTTTCGGTTTGCAGAATTACACTAATTTTATCGCCTGGTTTAATTACTGCTTCAGCACGGAGATTACGGATTGTACGAATTACACCGAATAATAATTCAAAACTGGTTTCTATTTCTGGTTCAATGAAAGAATTATCTAGAGGATAAGACTGTAAAGCCAGGGTTTGTTTGGCTTCAGATTGAGTCAGAGTTTGCCAAATTTCTTCGGTAATGTGGGGCATAAAAGGATGAAGTAATTTCAGAGTACCATCCAAAACATGAGCTAAAACATTTTGCGCTATTTTACGAGTTTTAGATGTTTCATCTTGCCACAAGCGAGACTTAACTAATTCAATATACCAGTCGCAAAAATCACCCCAAATAAATTCATATAAACCTGTAGCTGCTTCTCCCAAACCATAAGCCTCAATATATTGCCTAGTTTGTTGAGCAGTTTTATAAAATCGAGATAGTATCCAACGGTCACTTAACTCTAAAGAATCAGTATTAACAGAAACAAATTTTTCCCAGTCTTTGAGTTGTCCTGTTTCCCCATCTTGAGTTAGATTCATCATCACAAACCGCGCAGCATTCCACAACTTATTAGAAAAGTTGCGAGAAACTTCTACAGAGGGAGATTCATCTTTTTCACGATTGTAGTCAAAACTAATATTTTGTCCTGCACCAGCTACTTTTTTAATCAGGGTAAAGCGCAGTGCATCTGCACCATATTTATCAATCATTAATAAGGGGTCGATGCCATTGCCTTTGGATTTGGACATTTTTTGCCCTTTCTCATCCAATACCAAACCATGAATATAAACATCATTAAAAGGCATTTGATCGGTAAAATGACCAGCCATCATGGTCATACGGGCAACCCAGAAAAAGATAATGTCAAATCCTGTTACTAGAGTTGAAGTAGGATAGTAAGTCGCTAAATCTTCCGTTTCATTGGGCCATCCCATAGTAGAAAAGGGCCATAAACCAGAAGAAAACCAAGTATCTAAAACATCAGGGTCTTGTTTTAGGTCAATGTCTGCACCATACTTAGCCTGAGCTTTTTTTTCTGCTTCTGCTGTACTTTTAGCTACTACAAAGGGAGTGTGGTCGGTAATTTCTCCTCCTGTTTCTGAAACTACATACCAAGCAGGGATTTGATGACCCCACCACAACTGACGCGAAATACACCAGTCTTTGATTTTCACTAACCAATCTCGATATACTTTTTTCCAACGTTCGGGAATGTAACGAGGTTCATTTTTATCGTCCAGGAAATCTAAAGCTTTAGCACTTAAAGATTCCATCTTGACAAACCATTGAGTAGATAAAAGGGGTTCAACTGCTACCTTACCGCGATCGCTAAATGGTACACTGTGGGAATAGTCTTCTATTTTGACTAAAGCTCCCAACTCATCTAGTTTCTTAACTACGTTCTTTCTAGCAATAAAGCGGTCTTGTCCCTCAAACTCCCCTGCATTCTCATTGAGAGTACCATCCTTATTCATGATGTTGATCATGGGTAAATTATGGCGTTGTCCCATTTCAAAATCATTAGGATCGTGGGCTGGGGTAACTTTCACACAACCAGTCCCAAATTCAGGATCGACTAACGTATCAGCAATAATCGGAATTTCTCGACCGACAATCGGTAAAGTAAGAGTTTTTCCTACTAAATGCTGATAGCGTTCATCATCAGGACTAACTGCAACTCCCGTATCCCCCAGCATGGTTTCAGGGCGAGTGGTAGCAACTTCTAAATACCCAGTCCCATCACTAAGAGGATAACGGAAATGCCATAAATGTCCTTCAACTTCTTTGTTTTCAATTTCTACATCCGATACTGCCGATTCAGAAGCAGGACACCAATTTACCAGATAATTACCCCGATAGATTAAACCCTCATCATACAAACGCACAAAAGCTTCCTTGACTGCTTCGGATAAGCCTTCATCCATCGTAAATCTTTCCCTTGTCCAGTCAACAGAAACCCCTAGGCTTCTTAATTGATTGACAATCGTATCACCAGATTGCTCTTTCCATGACCATGCTCGGTTGAGATATTCCTCTCTTCCCAAGTCTTGACGAGTTTTACCTTCTTGTTTTAGTTGCTTGTCTAAGATGGTACTAACTGCAATACTGGCATGATCCGTCCCTGGTAACCATAAAGTATTCCGCCCAATCATCCGATGATAACGAGTCAAAGTATCAATTAGGGATGCTTCAAAAGCGTGTCCCATATGTAAACTTCCCGTGACGTTAGGGGGCGGTATTACAATACAATAGGGTTTCCCTGGATGGTCTGAGTTAGCTTTAAATACTTCTGTTTCTTCCCAATACTTTTGCCACTTAGCTTCTGTAACGCTTGGGTCGTATTGAGTAGATAGATTGGTTTGGTTAGCAGTCATGAATAGAGGGAGGTATAACAAAAAAACTGAAAAACGGCAATAAGCAACTTTCTATTGTATCTGTCATTGTCGTTTATGTCCTTAGCTTTACGAACTCTTTGGAAAAGTAGATTTTTAGATAAGATCATATGTCATATTTTATAGTCATTGTAACTAGGAGAGCTTAAAAAGGTTGTTAATTGTTAATGGTTCATCGTTGATTGTTAGTCCTAAAGGATACCGCTTTGCATATAGTTAGCGGCTAGTCATTATCTCCCTTGTCCCTCTTGTCCCTCTTGTCCTCCTTGTCCCCCTTGTCCCCTTGCCCCCCAGTCTCCTTAAATCCAATCACTTACACAGCTATAAATATCTGCAAGCTTATGAAGCAAATTACTCATAGTATTAAGCCTTATTTACGTTGGTTGATTTTGGGAGGAACGTTATTTTTTCTGGTTAAAACTTTTAAAGACAGAGTTACAGAAATCACAGCAATTACCATTGATAGTAGCGGATGGTTGATGGTAGCTATAGGCTTAATCATGACTCTGATTGCTCATGTTTGGTCTGGTTGGGTTTGGACTTGGATACTGGATAGTTTTAATCTTTCTTTGGGAGTTTGGCAAGGTATTAAAGTTTATTTGCTCACTAACATTGCCAAGTATTTACCTGGTAATGTGTGGCATTTCTACGGGAGGATAACTGCAATTTCTCACAAAAGTAATTCTTTGAGTGCAGCTACTTTTAGTGTTTTGTTAGAGCCTCTATTGATGGCAGCTTCGGCTTTATTAATTGGGATTATTAGTACTAGCTTAGGGTGGGTGAAAACAGATTTTAATTTTTTGATCTTTTTGGGACAAATTATTGGTTTGATCGGAGTTTTTGTGGGAATTCATCCTCGTATTTTGAATCCCATAATCAAACGTTTAAGTAAAAG
>JASJDF010000235.1 GCA_030065715.1 Xenococcaceae cyanobacterium MO_188.B19
CGATATCAGATACAGTAGCAGTCATATTTAGTTTAACTCTCGATCAAATTTATTAAAGATGCCACATCGTACTTTATCATTTTTGTCTAATCAGGGTGGGTTAGTGGACGATTTATCAGTTAAAATTTTCTCTAATTTAGAAGAATTGAGCCAAAATGCTGCAAGATTAGCCACAGAATATATTAATTCTTTATTAGCCCAACAAGAAATAGTTAGTGTAGTTTTAGCAACTGGTAACTCTCAATTACAGTTTTTAGATGCCTTAGTCAGAAGTAACTTAGACTGGTCAAGAATAGTTTTATTTCATCTGGATGAATACTTGGGAATCCCCCCGAATCATCCAGGGAGTTTTCGCTACTATTTATCTTCCAAAGTGGAAGAACAAATCAAACCCCATAAGTTTTACTATATTCAAGGAGACGCTTTAGAACCTTTAGCAGAATGTTCCCTCTACACTCAGTTACTACAACAATACTCCATTGATTTATGTATGCTAGGAATTGGTGATAATGGACATCTGGCTTTTAATGAGCCATCCGTCGCTGATTTTCAAGATAAGGAAATAGTCAAAATCGTCAAACTAGAAACCCAAACTCGACAACAACAAGTTAATGGCGGTTACTTTCCCAACCTAGAGGCACTACCTCAATACGCTTATACCTTAACTATTCCTACTATCTGTAGTGCGAAGCAAATTTTTTGCCTAGCATCAGGAAAGAACAAAGCCAGCATAGTTAAGAGGATGCTATGTGATTCAATATCCGCAAGCTGTCCAGCTTCCATACTTAGAAAACAACCTCAAGCTACTTTATTTTTAGATCAAGACGCTGCTAGTCTGAGTAACTAATTTTAAACTGGATATAGAAAATGTAAGTAAGTACTAATATTGCGGCTAGTGCTGATAAAACTATTAAAATTTGGGACGTACAAGGGAAGTTGATCACCACTCTTCGAGGTCATCAAGGTCGACTTTGGAATGTGGCTTTTAGTCCTAATGGCAACCAGATTGTTTCTGTTGCTGAAGATAAACAGGTCAAACTCTGGGATTTAGATCAAATTTTGACCATAGATCCTATTGAGTATGGTTGCCATTGGATTGGCGACTATATCAATCAAAAGTAACACCAAATATCAACTCAATAAATTTCGTTATAAGTTTTGCCAACTTCACTGAGCAAAATGGCATTTTTAAGCTCTAACGACCTAAATCGCTCCACATAGCAGCCTGATGAGGGATAACAGTAGATTCAATTACTGTTTGATTTGTCCCTTGACTCAAAAATACACGAGAAGCAGTGTAGCCGACTACAAACATCGAGAACATAGCTAAGGAAATTCCTAAAGCCCGATCTAAAGAGGATACTTGAGTAGAGTTATTACTATACATAGGACATGAAATATTTTTATTCTTTGTCTCTATGATTATTTCAGGAAAACCGTAGTAAATGATACTTTTTAATAAAAATTTAATTTGTCATGAAAATATGACCAGTTAGTGGACATAAGTGATGGCTGCTAGTTGATAGCTAATGTAAAGGAAAGTTATATAAATAATTCTGTTTATAGTATTGCTATTCAAATTATAAAAATGATGTAGCTGAATGTTTTTGGTGATTAGTTTATAGTCATTAGTGATTTCTCCGATATCATTTAGGATAACTACAGATAATTATTAATTCCAAAGGGACTCCAAATTGGATGAAGGAATAATCTGTTCTGCTAATGAAAATGGTAAATTCAAGTATTCTGAGGCAATGCCGTGACCAATTCCCGTTACTAAACCAATGACCGCAGGTAAAACTAAAGAAGCCAGATTATTCATAATCTATTTTTATGCTAGTGAAACAATACGCTTTTCTTAAGTGCTAATTATTTCATTAACTTTTATGGACTTTCTGTAACAAATTTAACTTTAAATTGGTTGGATTCTTTGGTTTTTCATTGATATTATGTAAAATTGGAATATCACTGTCAATTTTGTCAATTGCTAATTTTTAGATCCTTTCAAATTACATCTTCAAATTCTGCTAAAGGCAATAGGGAAGAGAGAATCTCCAACTTAGATGAATTCAAGCTTATTTCTCTTAATTCTTGATTGAACATGGTCGTTCCGTCGTGTATTCTCTTGCCAAACATTCGATTTGAGATGATGTAGTTCATATTTGACTCATTTTTTCTAAATCCAGAACTTCGGCTAATTGAGTTTCATCCATTAAGCCTTGGGCTAATACCACTTCTCGAATTGATTTACCCGTTTCTAGAGATTCTTTGGCGACAGCAGCAGCATTTAAGTAGCCAATGTGGGGATTTAGAGCAGTCACCAGGGCTAAAGTACTCTCTGCATAATGATAACAACGATCGCGTCTAGCAGTAATTCCTGTCAAACAACGCTTAGTCAAGGCACCTATAGTATTACCTAAAATTTCAATACTGTGAATCAAATTATAAGCAATCAAAGGCATCATCACATTTAATTCTAACTGTCCCGCCTGAGCTGCAAATGCGATCGCAGTATCGTAACCCATCACCTGAAAACATACCTGGGAGGTCATTTCAGCCATTACGGGATTGTATTTTCCTGGCATAATAGATGACCCTGGCTGCACCGCTGGTAATTGTATTTCTTTGAATCCAGTTTGGGGACCCGAATCCATGAGGCGCAAGTCATGGGAAATTTTGACCAAATCTTGCGCTAAGTTCCTTAAAGAGCTAGAAACACTTACCATAGGAGACATACTCTGCATTGCTGCCATAAGATGGGGCGCAGACTCCAAAGGCTTGCCAATAAAATCTGCTAGTAACTCCGCCACTCGATAGCGATATTGGGGATGGGTATTTAATCCCGTACCCGTAGCACTACCCCCTAAACCCAAAAGATAAAGGTCTTGTTCCGCAGTAGCAATTCGATTTTTATGGGCTATTAAAATCTGTTCCCAAGCTCGAAAACTCTCTCCTAGTCTTACTGGAACTGCATCTTGCATATGGGTGCGTCCCGATTTTACTATATCCTGAAACTCCTCTGCTTTTGCTCTCATTGCTGCGATCGCGTCATCTAGGGCAGGATATAAACTATGTTCCAAGGCTAATAATGCCCCAACCCTAATAGCAGTAGGAATTACATCGTTAGTGGATTGACCATAATTCACATGATCGTTAGGACTGACAATTTTATAGTTTCCCTTCTCTTCTCCTAAAATTTCTAAAGCGCGATTTGCCAACACCTCATTGACATTCATATGATGGGAAGTCCCAGCCCCAGCTTGATATACATCTACTACAAACTGATCTCGTAATTGACCTCCCAGAATCTCATTGGCAGCTTGTACGATAGCATTACTAATATCTTGACTAATACATTTTAACTCGCCATTCGCGATCGCTGTAGCTTTTTTGATCAGCAAGCAAGCATCTATATAAGTAGGTAAAGGTTTAATACCACTAATGGGAAAATTCTCTGTCGCTCTGAGAGTCTGAATTCCATAATAAACATCATGGGGAATTTCTCTTTCTCCCATAGAGTCTTTTTCGATGCGATAGTTGGATTGTGTCATATCATTTTTATGGAAAAAAGCTCTCCCAAAAAATACATCTTGCAGGCAGCAACTATTATAATCATACTGTAGTTCCCCACATAGATACACCAGAAGCCTGCGAAGAAAGAGGAGGAAGTCGTTGGCAAAATGGACAGTGTTGGGACTATCAACACGATCCAAAATGGTAATCTATTGACGAACTACTACAGTGACATTATGATCTTGCTCAACTAAGCTGGTCAATATTTGGAGCTAACTGGTAGTTGGCTATAATTCCATCAATCAAAAAAAATTTCTCAAAATTGAAAAAGATGTCTTAATATCAAGGCGTTATGAAAAATCTATAAATGTGGTGATAGAGGTTCCTGATTAGGGAACAGAGGGACATTTGGAATGGAAGAAACTTCTTTATTCATTTCGTCTTATCACCCTAGTAACATCTTTTCGTATATTTAGGAGCTTAGTGGTGTGAGCATTTCTAGTCAACTTTTATCAAGATCCAAAACTAATTCTTTACCAAAAACTCCTTTGTTTGGTACTGATGGGATTCGTAGTAAAGCAGGAGAATTACTTAATGCTAATTTTGCCTTGCAGTTAGGTTATTGGGCGGGCAAAGTTCTCCAAGAAACAGCCGATGGTTTGGGAGCAATAGTCATTGGACAGGATTCTCGCAATTCTAGTGATATGCTTGGTATGGCGATCGCTGCTGGTTTAACAGCTACTGGTTTGGAGGTTTGGCATTTGGGCTTGTGTCCCACTCCTTGTGTAGCTTCTGTTACTAGCACTAGTGACGCGATCGGCGGTATTATGATTTCTGCGAGTCATAATCCACCAGAAGATAATGGAATTAAGTTTTTTGGTAGTGATGGGATTAAGTTAGCAGATGAATTGAATCAAGAAATTGAACGCAGGTTAAGAGCTAACTATGATGATTTTTCTATTGATCGAGTAAGTAATAATCATTGGGGCAAACATTATCATCGTCCTTATCTAGTTAATGATTATGAGGAAGTTTTAAAACAGTCTCTTCCTAGTAATACCAATTTTCAGGGAATGCGTATTGTTCTAGATTTGGCTTGGGGAGCTTCTGTGTCTGTTGCACCAGAAGTTTTTCAAGCTTTGGGAGCGGAGGTAATTCCTTTACATAATCAACCTAACGGCGATCGCATAAATGTTAATTGTGGTTCAACTCATTTAGGAAAGTTACGTCAAGCAATTAAGGAACATAAAGCCGATTTGGGTTTTGCCTTTGATGGTGATGCAGATCGGGTTATGGGTATAGATTGCCAAGGAAGAGTAGTTGATGGGGATTATATTCTCTATTTTTGGGGTAATAAATTAAAACAGCAGGGACAATTACCTAATGACCTGATTATTGCTACTGTTATGGCAAATTTGGGCTTTGAGAGAGCCTGGTCAAAACTGGGTGGCAAGTTAACTCGTACTAAAGTTGGCGATCGCCATGTGCAAGCGGAAATGTTCCGCAGTGGTGCAATGCTGGGAGGAGAACAGTCAGGACATATTCTCTGTCACTATCATGGTGTATCGGGAGATGGTATCCAAACTGCTTTACATCTAGCTTCTTTGGTCAAACAATCTGGGGTATCTTTAACAGAATTAGTTGATGGTAGTTTCCAAACCTATCCCCAACTGTTAAAAAATGTTCTAGTAGAAGACAGGGAAAAACGTAGTAAATGGCAACAGTGTGAACCAGTTAAAAATGCGATCGCAAACGCCCAAAAGGCTATGGGTAATGATGGTAGAATTTTGGTTCGGGCTTCGGGTACTGAACCTGTAATTAGAGTGATGGTAGAAGCAGTCAGTCAGGATTTGGTCAGTTTATGGACTAATAAGTTGGTTCATGTAGTTGAACAAAATCTAGCTGTATAAATTATCATTTTGCGATTGCATTTATATCAAAATTGGTAGGGATGAACAGTTAGTTGTTCATCCCTACGGTATCATTGGTCACAAGTGAAGCTTGAATAGCAGTTGTCATAATACTTAATTGTCTCGTCCTTTTGCCAATTTTCGTTTATGTTTTCCTCACTCAAAAAATTTTCTGACCAGCTGATTTTTAGGTTACAAAACAGCAGAAATTTAGCCATCTTTTTGATAACTACAAACAGAAGACAAATAGAGAGTTAATTTTGACAATTGGTATAAGGTGAGCATTGCTGACCTTGCTTATTGCAACAATACATTTAAAACCCACTATCTTCCTGCACAGAAAACTTTTTTGTGCCAATCCTAGCTATTTACTTTGTTTGATAAATTCGATTATTTCTGCTGCTACAATTTGCGGTTTTTCAAGATGGGGAACATGACCACATTGATCGATCCAAACCAACTTATTATTAGGAATATTTTTGGCAAATTTAGTTGCATCTTTAATGCCCAAAATTTTATCTTGTTTACCCCAAGTAATTAGAGTAGATTGAGAAATATTCTTGATTTTTTTAATAAAAGAACCATAGCCACCACTTTTGGTAAAAGCAATTAAAGCTTGATTCCAATTGGGACATTGTAAATGCAAAGCAGCACATATTTGAGCATCAATATTAGCAAAAGTTTTATCATAATATGCTGCTTTACTAATGTTTTGTCTGACTTTGGGATTGCGCAAAAATTCTGTCGCCCAATAGTCGAGAGGCGAAAACATGAACTTGCCAATAATTGGTTGTTTTGCTAGTCCTGCACTATCTATTAAGACTAGTTTTTCAACTAGTTCAGGATGGCTTAAAGTCAAATCAATTGCTGCTGCACCTCCCATAGAAGCACCAACAAGAATTACTGGTTGTTGAATAACAGTTTTCCAAAAATAGTAAAGATGAGTCTTAATTGCCTCTGCACCATAGGGTAAATTGAGAATACGTTCGCTAAACCCAAATCCCAATAAATCTACTGCATAAACTTCCTGAGTTTTTGCTAGTAATGGTATGAGACGACGAAACTCTAATAAAGAACTATCAAAACCATGTAGCAATAAAATAGGGGCGTTTCCTTTTCCCTGTCGAACATAGGCTGTAGGGATAGATTCACTACTAAAAGAAGTAAAGATAGACTGTAGTTGAATTTGTTTTGCTAGTGTGATGGATGCTGCTTCTGTTAGCTTATTGGCATCACTGGGGATATAATCGGGAAACATTTTTATAATTACAAATTTATTATTATCTTGAAATATATAGCATTTTTTTGCTGGTTATCAATCGCTGTTGATTGTTTTTTGTTCATTGAATGTCTTGAAGCTTCAAACACTCTCGATGATAAATGATAAATGTTAAATGAAATGACTAATTATCTTAGAACTGTATATCTAGCTGATACCGATGCTGCTGGGGTAGTGTATTTTGCTAGGGCTATGGAAATGTGTCACGAAGCTTATGAAGAATGGTTAGCAACCATTGGTCTTAATCTACAACAATTACTTCAAGAAAAAAAACTAGCTATTCCAATAGTACATGGAGAAATAGACTTTTTTCGTCCTATGTTTTGTGGTGACAAATTGGAAATTAAGCTAGAATCACAACCAGTTAATGACACAGAATTTGCGATCTCGTATAAAATTTATCGCCTCAACGCTGGTGAAAAACCAATAGTAACAGCTACTACCAACCATGTTTGCATTAATCCTCTAACTAGAACTAGAATCCCGTTACCTCTAGCTATTATCCAATCATTGTAATACTTATCATAGCCTTGAAACAATACATATCTGTCTTAAGATATAAGACAGTAAAATTTAAAAAATGTTAACATCAACTACATAATATCTTAAGCATATTCTCCGATACACTTTAATCTATTCTTAACTACTTATGATTATTTCTAACAATCTGCTAGATAGAAAACTAGCAGGGATAGCATTGACATTGGTAATTGGTGTAGCTGCTTGTGGCAAGCAAGAACAGCCACAGGGATTCATACCCCAAGCTCTACCCGTAGAGACTAAGAGCTTGACAGTTAGTATTTTAGAAGATAGTTCAGAATTTCTTGGTAGTCTAGAAGCTCAAAAACGAGTTTCTTTAGCCTCTAGAGTTGAAGGGCGTATTATCCAGATTGCAGTTCAAGAGGGCGATCACGTTAAAGAAGGACAACTCATAGTACAATTGCAACAAACTAGGGAAAAAGCGGAAGTTAACGCTGCTATTTCTAATGTCAATATTAGTCAAGCAAATGTCACTAATGCTCAAGCCAGAGTAAAAACTGCGGAAGCAGAAGTAGCTAGAGTCCAAGCTCAAGTAGAGCAAAGCAAAGCCGACTTGAGAAGACAAAAAGCAGAAGTAGCTCTAGCTCAAGCGAATATAAAACGTGCGGAATTTTTAGTAGGAGAGGGGGCAGAATCCCAACAATTTCTTGATGATCGCAAAAGAGACTTAGAAGCTGCGATCGCTCAAAAAGATGCCTTTCAACAAGCTCTCAATGCCAATAACAAAGCCATAATTGCAGCCCAAGAAGGAGTTAGAGCAGCCCTAGCCAATGTAGACCGAGAAAGAGCAGGATTAACTCAAGCCCAAGCAAGAGTCAAAGTAGCCAGTGAAAACTTAGAGTTTAATCGTATTGTTGCCCCTATAGATGGCATAGTTGGTGACATTATTCCCAAAATAGGAGATTACATCGAAGCTGGAGATCCCATAACTGGCATTACTCAAAATAACAACTTAGAACTTAATATCGCGATTCCCATCCAGCAAGCTAGTAAGTTAAAGTTGGGCTTACCTGTTGGGATTGTTAATAGTCAAGGCAAAACAGAAGTTACGGGAAAAATTAGTTTTATCTCTCCCACAGTGAATTCCACACAGCAATCAATTTTAGCTAAAGCCACCTTTCCCAACAATGGCAGTCTCCAAGACGAGCAATTTGTGAGAGCCAAAGTAATATGGTCAGAAAAACCTGGCATCTTAGTTCCCACTACAGCCATATCTCGCATTGCTGGACAGAGTTTCGTCTTTATCGCCGAAGAAACAGAGCAAAATGGCAAAACTACCTTAGTAGCGCAGCAAAAGCTAGTGCAATTGGGTGATATTCAAGGTCAAGCCTATCAAGTAATCTCAG
>JASJDF010000236.1 GCA_030065715.1 Xenococcaceae cyanobacterium MO_188.B19
CTCTGAAAATTTCTGGATTTCCTAGTTCTAGGGTGATTGGTTCAGGAACAGTACTGGATACAGCTCGTTTCCGCACTTTATTAGCCAGAAAGCTAGATATTGATGCTCGCAGTGTTCATGCCTATATTGTTGGTGAACATGGAGACAGTGAACTTCCTGTTTGGAGTACAGCAAATGTAGCTGGTGCCAAATTGGTTCCTAACGGTTGGGAAAATCTTGCTACTGCTGAACAAGAGCAGTTAACTACTATCTTTGAACAAGTCAAAAATGCTGCTTATGAGATCATCAAGCGTAAAGGATATACTTCCTATGGCATCGGGTTAGCAGTAACAGATATTGTCAAAGCTATATTACGCAGTCAAGAGCGAGTTCTCACTGTTAGCAGTCTAGTTGAAGGATTATATGGCATTAATAATGTCTGTCTGGGGTTACCTACAGTTGTCAATGAAAAAGGCATACTCAAAACTGTCAATCTAACTCTCAGCGATGGGGAAGAAAAACAGCTTCGAGATTCAGCCCAAGTATTAACTGAAGTTTTTGCTCAATTAAAACTCTAACTAGGGTTTGCTGAAAAAGTAACCTCTAGTTGAGGAATTATTAGCACAACTGCAACAAGCATCTACACTGCACATAGATGAAACACCTTGGTACAAATCAGGAAAATTATACTGGTTGTGGGTCGCCATAGAAAGTAAAACCGCAGTCTTTCAGATTGCACCCCTTACCAAAGAAGAGTTCCAGCATTTGTCAGAGAAACTTTTGTCGGATGGTTAATCACCGATGGTTATGGTGCTTACCGTCATAGAAAACGTCGCCAAAGGTGCTTGGCACATCTGATTCGTAAGGCAAGATGAATGGGAAGCTTATTGGGAATAAAAGATTACAGTAATTCAAAATTATTTTTAATTCAAAAAATGATCGAAGATTTAGGAAACAACATGACTGACTAATTTTTCCTGTTCGGTTCCTGTATTAGTGGGTTGTGAGTCGGTAACAGGAATTAACTTTACAGCACAGGCTTTTAATTCTGGTTGGAGGGATATGGGACAAGATTCTGAGTGAGTTAATACATTGGCTTCCGCGTTTTCTGCCCATAATGCCCCCCAGTGCATGGGGACAAAAACCGTACCAGTCGCGATCGCATTTGTAATTTTAGCAGCAAAACGACCTGTGCCACGGGGAGATTGCACCTCTACCATAACTGCTTCTTCTATTCCTAATTTTGCTGCATCTTTGGGATGAATTTCCAGGAAGGGTAAAGGTTGTTTTTTCATGATTTTCTCAATTCTTCCCGTCCTGGTCATAGTGTGCCAATGTTCGTAGAGACGACCTACAGTTAAGACAAAAGGATACTCATTATTAGGTGGTTCGGCTAAACCTTTACTGTGGAAAGCTGCAAATCTGGCTCGTCCATCGGGAGTATTAAAAGTACCATCGGTATAGAGTCTTTTGGCTGGTACAGTTTCTTCTTTGCTTTTAAATAGGTTGGAAAATAATTTCGATTCTCCTTTTTCTGATTGAGTGTCACTCACATTACCTTGAGTATTACATTGAAAAGAAATAGCCTCACCTTCTATTGCTTCTATTTCTTCTAGGGGACAGGGCCATTGAATAGGTCCTTGTTGTCGCAATCTACCATGAGTTAGACCAGTAACATCACAGGGGCGACCTTGAGTAAGTTGGATAAATTCGTTATAAACGGCTGCGGAGTTAGTAAAATCAAATTCTTTAGTGAATCCTAAACGGCGACCAACTTCGGCAAAAATTTCCCAATCTGGTTTAGCTTCTCCAGGAGGATTGCGAAATTGGGAGCAAAGAGTAACAACGCGCTCCGAATTGGTCATTACTCCTGTTTTTTCGCTCCATTGGGCTGCTGGCAGGAGTAAGTGAGCGTAGTTAGCCGTTTCCATGGGATAGTAGGCATCCTGACAGATAGTAAAAGGAGATTTAACCAAGGCTTGTTGAGTTCGTTTCAGGTCGGGCATACTTACTGCGGGATTAGTTGCAGCTACCCATAACAGTCCTACTTCTCCTGTTTCCAATCCTGTAATCATTGACCAAGCATCTTTTCCAGGATTCGGGTTAATACTTCCTGGAGAGATATTCCACAATTTTTCTACTTCAGCTCGATGGTGGGGATTTTTCACCTGACGATAACCAGGAAGCAAATTGCAGAGTCCTCCTGCTTCTCTTCCTCCCATAGCATTAGGCTGTCCTGTAAGGGAAAAAGGACCACTACCTGGTTGACCAATCGTGCCAGTCATCAGGTGGAGATTAATCAGAGTGCGGACTTTAGCCGTGCCTTCAGAAGATTGGTTAATTCCCATTGACCACAGAGAAAGTACTCTTTCTGATTCTGCCCAATACTTTGCAGCTTGTTCTAGATGATCGATTCTAATCCCACATTTACGTGCTACCAGTTCTGGCGGATAGTGGGAGATTACTTCTGCATACTGGGTGAAACCTTGGGTGCATTCATCAATAAAGAGGGTGTCTAGTTCACCCCATTTCATTAAAAGATGGGCTATGCCATTAAGCAAGTCAATATCTGTACCTGGTTTGATGGCTAAATGTAAATCTGCATGGGCTGCGGTTTGAGTTTTTCTGGGGTCAACCACAATCATTTTTACCTTGCGATTCTTTTTGTGGTGTATTCGCAAACGATTAAAAACAATCGGATGACATTCAGCAGTATTAGTACCGATTAAAAAGGCGCAATCAGTTAGTTCTAGATCATCGTAGCAAGCTGGAGGACCATCGGAGCCAAAACTTTGCATATATCCCGCTACGGCTGAAGACATACAGAGACGGGAATTAGCATCAAAATTATTAGTACCCAAGCAACCTTTGAGTAATTTTTGGGCAATGTAGTAATCTTCGGTTTGAAACTGACCCGAACCATACATACATATCCCGTCTGCGCCCAAAGTTTTCCTAACTTTTTGAACGCGCTTAACAATGATATTAAAAGCTTCATCCCAAGTAATTCTACTAAAAGGCTGATCTAAAGAGTCTCGCATCATGGGATATTTCAGGCGGTCTTTATCTAAAGATTCAGCTACTGTGCCACCTTTAATACATACTTTGCCCTTACTGGAAGGATGAGCGCGATCGCCTCTCACTTGCCACATCGGATTGCCCTTACTATCTCGATTTGTCGGTTTCCCTGGTTGGGCAGGTGGTAATACTTCTAAGCCACAACCGACTCCACAATAGGGACAAAGGGTTTTAGTGGGCTTGTTCATAAGTACTTCTTCCAAATTTTTGTTTGAGTAAGGGATTATCCAATGATAATTGGCTATATTATGTTGAGCTTAATAAATATATTGATAGTTTTTTGTTTAATAAGAACTATTTTATTCTTTCTTGATTTTTTTGACAGCAGGGTGGGCATTGCCCACCCTTGTATATTAAGAGTAGTGATAGAACGCCCCACCCTTAGAAAATCAAATATTGAGTTCTGTTTCCAGAACAGGAGCAGACATATTATCTGATTCCCCTTCATGAGCGTCAGCAAAAGAGCCTTTTGGTTCTTTGAGTACGAAGAAGCAAAGGAATGCCACAATCAGAGCTGCTACTCCCATAACTTGGAAGAAAACGCTATTGGCTTGAGCAATGATTTCAGGAGAAGGATTTGCACCACCACCTAGCCAACTAGGAAGTAAACTGAAAATCGTTAGATAAGCTACTGCACCAACATTACCGTAAGCTCCCACATTACCAGCAACTTGTCCTGTAATACGGCGTTTTACTAGAGGTACAATGGCAAAGGTCGATCCCTCTCCAGCTTGGACAAAGAAAGAGCAAGCCATAGTCAAGACGACAGCAGCAGGTAAAAACCAGTTGCTATTAACAGTACTTAGTAGTAAGTAACCAATACCCATACAACCAGTGAGCACTCCCATGGTTACTTTACGACTACCTAGTTTGTCAGAGATTAAACCACCACCAGGACGAGCAGCCAAGTTCATAAACGCGTAACTGGCAGCAATCATTCCTGCTTGAGCCTTACTTAGAGCAAAAGTACCTTCAAAAAATGCAGGTAACATGGATACTACTGCTAACTCAGAACCAAAGTTAACAATATAAGTTAGTTCTAAAATTGCGACTTGAGAAAAGTTATATCGATCTTCAGCAGGATAACGTTTATTACCACTCAATAAGTCTTTGTTAACAGTCCAACAGTTATAAGCTTGGAATAGATACAAACCAGCTAACACTGCCCACACAATATACATTGTGCCAACGCTGTAGAATTTGACTTTTGTTAAACGCCAAGCCAGTACCATCAGAATGCCAGTTAGGGGAACATTCATCAGCATCAAAAACCAGAAGTCTCTCTTGGTAGTTACTTCCAAACCTCTAGCACTGCGGGGACGACGATAAACTTTTCCTGGAGGAGTATCTTGAACATTGAAGAAGTAGATAACACCATAGATGGCAGCAATAATTCCCGTACCAGCAATACAAGCACGCCAGTTAATCATTGCTTCACCTGTAGCTGGATTCACTGCACCAAAAGATAGCCAAGCACCCACTGCTGCTAGGGTAAAAGCGGAAAATGCGGAACCGAAATTACCCCAACCACCATAAATACCTTCTGCTAGACCAATTTCTTTGGGAGGAAACCACTCAGCTACCATACGGATACCAATTACAAATCCAGCACCCACAATACTCAGTAGTAAGCGAGATATTACAAGCTGACTGAAGTTTTGAGCAGCAGCAAACATGATACAGGGGATAGCTGCATACATCAGAAGAATTGAATAAGTAAGGCGAGGACCAAACCTATCCAACAGCATCCCAATAATAATCCTTGCTGGAACTGTGAGAGCTACGTTACAAATAGCAATGGTTCTGATTTGACTTAGTTCTAGTCCTAAATCTGCTCTTACTGTTGTGGCTAGAGGAGCTAGGTTAAACCAAACCACAAAAGATAAGAAGAATGCAAACCAGGTCATGTGCAGGATTTTATACCTACCCTTGAATTGCCACATTTCTCCTAACATTTTTACCTTCCTTGAAAATTGATTACTACAACACTCAAATTTAAAATTTATAACTATCTACTTTCTCGACTGGGAAAAAATAATTCCGTTATCTCTAAGTAGATTTTTTAGGGACTTAGCACATTTTTTTGTGCTTAGTTTGTTTAGAAATTACTAGAGATTTTTACAGCTAAAAGATGAAGCAGTGTTGTTGTTGAATTTTATGAGTTACTGAAGATATAGATTCACATTATTAGGGGGGGTTTTTAGTATATTTCGTTACCAAAGATGTTTAAATGGCTTTAAATAATGAAAAAAGTGCATCACGAGAATACTTTTGTCGCATTAAAATTTATTGTTAAATTATCAAGCTATTTCTCTTGCTAGATTTTAACTAGAAGTTTTGTGAAATTTTATACAGTACATATAAGCGTAAGCATTTGCAAAAAAAAGGATTAAAAACTATATAAGTTCTTAATCCCGATTAACATCTTAAGTCAAACGTTTAAATTCCTATTAAAAATTAATTACTAATTGAATTTCATAGGCTTTACCTACTTCATTTCTTAATTATTAGAAATTAATCTTTTTGCTTCTGTTGGTTTTGTTGCTTTTACATCATCATACAGCTCTAACCATCGAACTTTTGTTAAACAGATGACAGCTTTCAATTAAAGTTGATATTGAGCTGAGGTGCATTTAAACTGCATATTATTAAATAATTGACACCTTATTTGACGGTTGCACCAAACTCTTTGATTAAAAGATCTTTGAGTATTGGCTTAAGATCTTCGCAAGGAATGCCTTTTTGAGTCATATCCCCTAGTTTGGCTTCTTTGCCCACTTTGCCCCCCATGAACAAATTTACTCCCTCAACAGTCTTACCATCTTTACGAACCTTTGTACCCATAAAGCCAATATCTGCTACTTGGACTTGACCACAGGAATTGGGACAACCAGTCCAATGGATTCTAACTTTATTGGGGATGTTTAATTCTGCATCTAATTCTCTAGCTAATTTTAAACCTTGATTTTTAGTTTCCACTAAAGCAAAATTACAGAATTGTGCTCCTGTACAGGATACTAAAGACCTTTCTAAAGTTGCGGGTTCAAGAACAAATTTTTGCAGTAAAGGTTCTGCTAAAAATGCTTCCAAATTGGCATCACTAATGTTAGGAATAATCACATTTTGCTCAACAGTTAAACGAATTTCACCACTACCGTAAACTTCTGCCATTCTGGCAAGATCAAACATATCTTGAGCAAAAAGTCTTCCTGCGGGAACGTGCATTCCCACATAATTTAAACCCGATTGCTTTTGTTTAAATACTCCTAAATGATCGCGTTTTTCCCAGTCTAGTTCGTCCTTTTCAGCAGCAGGAATTAAAGTTTTACCGAATTCTGCTTCTACCAGAGAACGGAATTGTTCTAATCCTAGTTCATCAATTAACCACATTAAACGGGATTTGTGGCGATTTGCTCTCGATCCGCGATCGCGAAATACGGTTAAAATAGCTCTAGATATTTCCACTACATCTTCATTGGGAGGTACCCAAGCATTGAGAGGAATGGCAGCTTCAGATCGTTTTGCCGAGAAAAAGCCTCCAACTAAGACATTAAATCCTAATTCACCGTCTTTATAAGCAGGAACAAAAGCAATATCATTGATTTCTGCATGAACTGAGTTGTCTCTACCCCCTTCTAGGGCGATATTAAACTTACGAGGTAAATTGGTAAAGTCATAATTACCTTTGCCTTCATTAGTAATCATGTCTTGGACTTTCTGAACTAACTCGCGGGTATCAATAATTTCATCTGCGTCAATTCCCGCCATAGGAGAACCAGTTATATTCCGCACATTATCCATTCCCGACTGAATGGAAGTTAAGCCTACTGCATCAAATTGACGAAAAATATCAGGAATATCTTCTAATCGAACTCCCCGTAATTGAATATTTTGTCTGGTAGTAATATCTGCGCTACCATCTTCTCCATATTTCTGGACTATCCCCGCATAAATTTGCATCTGTTCACTGGTAACTATACCGCTAGGAGTCCGCATTCGTAACATGAACTTTCCTGGAGTTACAGGGCGATAAAATATCCCTAGCCATTTCAATCTATGTTCTAAATCCGTTTTATCTATGGCTTCCCAACCCTGCTGGGCAAATTTTTCGATTTCATCTTTAACCGCCAAGCCATCTTTTTCCGCTTTAAATTTTTCAAATTTATTTAATTTGGCTGGTGCTTTATTTACCATCTTTAATTTTTCCTCCTATATTCTTAAATCTCAATAATTGCTACTTACTAAGCTCTTTGAGGAAGAAGGAACAAAGAATCAATTGACTCGTTATTGTTTCTTCCGTAAATTAACTCTCTTGGAAATAAACAAACTTTACATAGGTGTGTAGGTATATATCGTAATCTTAATTTAATTAGCGAAACCCTATATATTTTGTATATTTAGTTACAAACTATATGGATGCGTCAATATAAAGCATAAAATCAATGCAATATTTGCATGGTTAGTGGTTGATTATCGCCCTTGTCCCCCTTGTCTTCGTTGTCTTCCTTGTCCCCTTTGTCTCCCCAGTCCCCTTTGTCTCCCGAATCTGTCCAGTCTTCCTTGTCCACCCAATCTCCCCAATCTTCCGAGTCTCACCAGTTCCCCTAACTACTCACAGGACTGACGCACGATAATTTTAGTCTGAGAGCAAATTTCTGCTAAATACTCTTCTAGTAGAGCAAATTGAACTAAATTGAGACGATAGTATATCCAACGCCCTGACTGACGGGGAATAATCAAACCAGCTTGTTTGAGAATTTTGAGATGAAATGATAGTTTCGATTGATTAACTTCCAATAGTTCGCATAAGTCGCAAACACATAATTCCTGTTCCTGTAAAGATCCGACAATTTTCATTCTGAGAGGGTCAGATAGAGCCTGAAAACCTGCCATGATAGAGTTAATATTAAAAGATGAAGTTGCTTGCATCAATTTTTTTTAAATCACGAATTGCTTTTAGATTTTAGCCAATGACTTCCAAAGTAATTATTACATCAACTAACTATCCTGAACGTACCCTTAAAAGGGCGGAGCGAGCTTTGTACTGTTCCCCTTTTAGACTAAACTTATTTGCTCAGATGCGCGATCGCAGCATTTCTTTACAAGATATTGCAACTAACAGTGGTATTGAGAAAAATTATACCAAAAAAGCGATCGCGGAATCCCAGGCAGAATCCTATTTAATGTGGTTGCTAAAAGTTGGTGTATTAAGGCGAGAAGTAGATGGACAGGGACTAACAGATAGTTTTCGTCTTACTCCTTTAGGAAGACAAAATATCGAAAAATGGCAACAGCAAGGAGAATTCCCTGTCCCTTCTCTGAAAGATAGAATCTCCAATTGGTTAAATCGTTGGTTACAATGGTCATTTTAAAGATATATATATATCTTATTTATTTTAGATAGTTATACTTTATTTAGTTGCTATAAAGGCGAATATACTCCAGCAAAGGACTAATTAATGAAAGCGATTATGGTGGTGGGGACAACCTCCCATGCAGGAAAATCGTTCCTGACTGCTGCTTTGTGTCGAAC
>JASJDF010000237.1 GCA_030065715.1 Xenococcaceae cyanobacterium MO_188.B19
ACTTCGTTGGTAATTACATCTCCGACATCCTCAAAGGCTTTTCCGATAGTTTTAAAAAATCTCATTGATTTAATATCCTCGTTAATTTTGAGATGAATTGAATTCAATATAAATATTTCCCTAGTTGAGAAACTGATTGTAGATTAAGCAAGCATCGGGAATAACGAGAGAAGAAATCGGGAATAACTAGGGAGATAGCAGCAATTCGTGAATTTTACTGTCACATCTCCCTAAAAGCTTTGCCCCGAAGGGGTTTCATCAACTAGGAGGTAGTGATTCCTCTGTAGTGAAATATCGGCGATCGCATTATCCACGTTCTCCTTATCATTAACTTTACGGCGATTTGATTTTAAAAATTTAGCGATCGCTAAAATATAAGTTACATAAATATTTTTCTTGATCGCATATAACAAACACAGTTATCTAATTTTCAAATCTAGAATGAAAAAGTGGATGAGAACGATTGGCTGAAAAGGGTTTCCATTACCCAGAGGCAAAAACCTGGATAGAAGTGGGAATTGGAGCTGAAGAAGCCAAAAAGTGACTGAAGGCAAACTTTGATGCGAATAGTGCAGTAAGCTGGCAAAAGGTAAATTTAGACCCAGGACAGGCAAAGTTCTATTGAAAAAGGTAAATAGCAATCGCCAAATCGTATCTAAGTTGTAGTTGTAATCAAATCATAATTACCGAAGATTTTTAAAACCTCTGTATGAGTTTCTAATTCTGCGATCGCATCTTGAATGGTAGAATCTGCCAAACTTCCTTCCACATCCATAAAGAAAATATACTCTCCTAAAGAGCGTTTAGTAGGACGGGATTCAATTTTACTGAGGTTAATATCTCTGGCTGCAAAAATTTGTAGGGGTTTAACTAGTGCGCCAGGGACATTTTTAGGCAAACTGAAAGCTAGGGATAGATAATTGCCATATCCTCCAGTTGTTGAACCCAGCACCAGAAAACGGGTACAGTTGTCAGGGCGATCATTAATTCCTGAGCGCAATATGGGGACTTGATAAATTTGCCCCGCTCTAGCAGATGCGATCGCAGCAGTGTTAGGATTATCTTTAACCAGTTTTAGAGATTCGGTTGTAGAGTTAGCTGAGATTAGTTGTACTTGGGGTAAATTAGTTTCGAGCCATTTCTGACATTGTCCTAAAGCTTGGGGATGGGAATAAACCGTCTTAATTCCTGCCAGAGAAGTATTACAAGATAGTAAGGAATGAACAATAGGAATGGTAAAAGCTTTGAGAATTTTGAGGCTAGTTTGCTCCCACAACATATCGAGAGTTATGGTTACACTCCCTTCGATCGAATTTTCGATCGGAACTACTGCATAATTAGTTTTTTCTTTAACTACCGCATTTAAAGCCATAGCAATGCTTGGTTGAGGCAATAATATGGCTTCTTGTTGTTGGTGTTTTGCCAACCAATTTTTATAAGCTAAGGCTGCGGTTTCTGAATATGTGCCTTGGGGACCAAGATGAGCAATAGAAATTGTCATAAAAAATTAGAAATCGTTAATTATTTAATATCTAGGCACCATTACTTAGACTACTGAGATCACAGAATCTTTACTTAAGGTATAAATTTCTCCATATATATTCTTTTTTGAAGAACTGTAACCTAAGATAAATAAATATCAAATATTATAAGTTATCTCACTTATGTACACCCGTTTTACCTCAACAGAATCAGTAGATATCCTGGTAAAAGAAGCAACAATTCCTATTCAACATTACTTACGCCAACCTCAAAGATTGGTAAACGCGATCGCAAATCCCCGATTAATGAAACAATTATCGGACAATTTATATGAATTGAAAATGCGTCCCATTAACTTTATGGGAGTATATCATTTTCAGCCTATAGTAATTCTTAAAGTTTGGTCAGGCTCAAATAGTGCAGTATATCTGCAATCAGAAGGCTGTCAAATTCAAGGTATTGACTACATTAACCGTCGTTTTGCCCTGAAACTAAAAGGCATTCTTTTTCCTAAGCACCAAAATGGTCAAACTTCCCTTGAAGGACAAGCAGATTTAGAAGTAAGAGTCGATGTTCCAGCACCATTGATGTTGACTCCTAAATCCATGTTAGAAACAACAGGAAATCAACTTCTCAAAGGGGTTTTGGGTCGAATTAAGCAAAGGTTAGTTAGTCAGTTACTACACGATTATAGTCAGTGGGCAAAAACTGAGATTGAAGAAAATTCTCAAAGTTCTGCCATAAGAGACTTAGGTTTAACCTAGAAAATAACTAACTACTAACTATCTCAACTAACTTACTTTTAGTTCTGAGTTTATTCATACACTTTTTCTGAAGTCTTCACTCGCAACTTTGTAAAAAACCTACCCTTGTGAGATGAATCACTTCCCCTTTTTTTTGTCTGAGTGGCAAGAAAGAAATTGCCAGAACTGGCTCTTCCAATATCGGATCTTTGTTTGTTTCGACATTGTCACAATCCTATACGTAGATGGGCCTAACGATCAGATTGAAACCTCAGATACTGAGTGTCTATGCCTCACAGCTTGTAACCGTTACTCTAACGTGACCTTCAAGGATTTAGTGCTTGTTGTTACTGAGGTAACAAAAGCAAATGGAGATCCTGTACCTAATTTGCCCGATGGTACACCATCTGTCTTTGTGAAGCCCTCTCGGCTCATCTGCTTTGGCGACTTGCCTCCTTGTAATGCCAATACACCTGATCAGTTATCTTGTCTGTCTCGGGAACTGGTCTTAATCAGTAGCGGGGCTTTGGAAGAGAAATATCTCCTCAAAATCAGCTATTGCTACTCAGTTGAATTTGCATTCCGAGGCGAAGATCAGTTCGAGCTACAACTGTACGCAAGCTAGAGAAACATTCAAGATCAGTTGGTGTTAACGGGACTTTGAAAAAAACTAGGTTCAAAAAGGGGTGAAAGCCTCACCCCTTTTTGATAGGTAAAAATTGTCAAAGTCCCGTTAATAGGCTGCTTTAGTAAAATTACTAAGGTAGCAATCCTGGGGATAGACATTGCTCCTCGATAATCAATTATCTTCCATTTACCAAGCAATGTAACTAGAGCCTGGATATTTCGCTATATTAGGTATTCGGGATAATTAAGAGGCAAAATTATGAATTGGTGGCAAAAGTTAAATAAAAATCCCTTGGCTAGATTTGGGGCGATAGTCTTGATTTTTTTCTATACCATCGTGATCTTTGCCGATTTTTTTGCCCCTTATAAATTTGATGATTATCAGGTGAACGGTTCTCTACTTCCTCCTACCACAATTCATTGGCGAAATCAGGAAGGACAATTTACCGCACCTTATGTTTATCCGACAACTCAAGGTGCAACAGATGTTAATACAGGCGATCGCAAAATTACCCTAGACTACGATAATCCTTCTCCCATTAGGTTTTTTGTCAAAGGTGTACCTTATAACCTGTTTGAAATTACCTTACCCTTACCACCAAAGTTTGAATCTGTAACTATCTTTCCTGGTATTCCTATACAGCGTCATTTATTTGGCACCACAGGAGCAGCAAAAATCAATATTTTGGGAACAGATGAACAAGGAAGGGATGAATTTAGCCGTCTGTTATTTGGTGGAAGGGTTAGTCTATTTATCGGTTTAGTGGGAATTACCATTTCTTTTCCCTTGGGAATGATTATTGGCGGAATTTCTGGTTATTTTGGTGGTTGGATCGACTTGGTGCTGATGCGAATTGTAGAAGTATTGATGACCATTCCAGGGATCTATCTTTTAGTAGCCCTAGCAGCAATTTTGCCCTCTGGCTTGAGTAGTGCCCAAAGATTTTTATTGATTGTCTTGATTACTTCTTTAATTAGTTGGTCTGGTTTGGCTAGAGTAATCAGAGGACAAGTATTATCCCTTAAAGAACAAGAATTTGTCCAAGCTGCCAAAGCCATAGGAGCCAAGCCTTTTTATATTATCTTGCGCCACATCTTACCCCAAACAGCTACTTACATTATTATCTCCGCTACCTTAGCTGTGCCAGGATTTATTGTCGCCGAATCCGTCTTAAGTTTGATTGGGTTAGGTATTCAACAACCCGATGCTAGTTGGGGTAATTTACTTTCCCTGGCAACTAATGCTTCTATTATCGTCCTACAACCCTGGTTAATCATTCCTCCTGCATTTATGATCATTACCACTGTCCTAGCTTTTAATGTTTTAGGAGATGGTTTAAGGGATGTCCTGGATCCTAAAAGTTTGCAATCCCAGTAAGTTTAATCCCACTTTCTTGGTTAACTTTTATAGTTCTAAAACCCAACCCCACAAGATGAATAAGCTACCGATCATACTACCAATAAATGCGATCGCTAAATTGCTCATATTGGAGACACTAGCAGAAGCTAAAGCTGTATTTAGCTCTGGAGCAGCAAGTCTTTCATAATTTTCAACCGCTACGGTAGTTTCTGGAAGAGAAGAAATAAAACTGCCAACAAAATAATGTAAGTAAGTAAAAATTGCTGCTCCAAAAAAAGATTTCAATAATGGTTCATAAAGTTGGGTAAATGCCATAAAAAATAAATTCAGAACATAACAAGCAAGAATCACTCCTGCTGTTCCCAAGAAGAATTTTATCCAACTAGCATCAAAATCTTCATTTTCCAGATCTTCAAAAATTTCTGGTCGCTTTCTTTTTAACTTTGTCTCAAAAAAGAAATAAATTACCACACCCATTAAACAAATAAAACCACCAATTATTAGGAAACAATTTGTCCCAATTAAATTAGTTTCTGGGAAAGTTATTAAAGGCGTTATACCAGTCATGAACCAACAACTTAAACTAGAAAAGGTTAACATCGTCAAAGATAGTATTAAATGCCAAATTACTAATTTTTTTTCCTGTTTAAGTAATTTAATAAATTTTTTAATCTTAGATATTCTAGCTAATAATAACCACTTAGCCATTACTATGATTGGAGCTATAATAAACATCAAATATATATTGGCTAAATTTGAACCCAAAGGAGTAGCCACTCCTCCTAATTTACCCAATCCCAATGAAATAAACATCAAGAATAATTCTGGCAAATTGGTAGTCGAGTTAATTACTAAAGTTCGTTGTTTTTCTCCTAAAAACTTTTCAGTTAATCCTGCTGCTGAATTGGTCATTAAATCCGTACTATAGGGAATTATTCTTAATCCTAAAATTATTGCTGTCACGAAAGATAATAATAGAAAAGGTACTTCCCCAACTCTATTATGTATTGCTACCAAAAAATTATTTTCTTGGGATAGCAAAAATTGACCAATATTAGTTAAAAATAACCTCATACAATCTGACCAGATTTAATTTCTTTAGCCATCTTAATCTTGATTGTTTCTAACAGCTTTATCTTCTTGATAACAATTTTTCTCTTAGAGATAGGGAATCGGGAACGGGGAAAAGCCCTAAAAGATTCCCTAAAGGGTATATCCGCAGGTGTATTCTTTAGGAATCCTTTAGGACACCTCCGGACGATGCGTAGCGAGTGCTTTAGTATAAGCTCCGCGTCGGAACGCACGAAAGCAAAATGTGTAATTAATTCTGTCTAGGTACTTAAGATAAGATTTAATTAGGTATCATTGAATACTATTCTAATTCACATCCTCCCTCCAGCAGGAAAAGAAGATGAATGAAAGAGAAACAGGACAAGTAAGCGCAAGTGCAGCCGAGGTATATGAAGATTTCTTTGTCCCCGCACTATTTCAGGAGTGGGCTAGTCGAGTAGCAGATGCAGCAAAAATTTCTTCGGGTCAGCGTGTCTTGGATATAGCCTGTGGTACAGGAGTGCTAACTCGGGAAATCGCCAAGCGAGTGGGAACAAGTGGTTCAATCATAGGACTCGATTTAAACCCAGGAATGCTTACTGTTGCTAAACGTAAAGCTCCTAAGATTGAGTGGCAACAGGGAAACGCTGAGGCACTTCCTTTCGACAGCAACAGCTTTGATGTTGTGGTTTGTCAGTTTGGCTTGATGTTTTTTGAGAATCGACAGGCTGCACTTCAGGAAATGTTGAGAGTGTTGCGACAAGATGGACAGTTGGTTGTAGCGGTTTGGGACTCACTGGAGCAAATACCAGGCTATGCAGCATTGACCAAACTCTTAGAACGTTTATTCGGGGATGAAGCAAGAAAGGCTATGGAAGCACCCTTTGTTATGGGTGATACCCAGATGCTGCAATCTTTATTTAAAGATATTGATGTTGATACTCTCCAGATTCAGACACAAGAAGGAATAGCCCGTTTTCCCTCTATTAAGTCATGGCTCTACACCGAAGTCAAAGGATGGACACTTGCTGAGATGATTGACGATGCTCAGTATAAGATACTACTAGAATTAGCAGAAAATGAACTTCAACAATTCCTTATTCAAGACGGTACAGTTGCTTTTCGTTTACCTGCACATATCATTACAGTTGACAAAAACACGGTTCAAAAATCTCATTAAATTCTTATAGTTTCTAACTTGATTACCTTTTAATAACGTCTCGTACCGTGATTTTCTGTTGCTTAGAATTACCAGCAAAAGCACGATTAGCTGTTAGTTGTATCTCGATCGCGGTTTCTGGTTGGAGAAACTCTGATGGCATAGGTAACTTACCAATATTGATCGTAAAGCGATCGCCATTTTGCTCAATTAGACTGGCGGGAATTTCTCCTTCATATTTAGTCCGATAGTCAAATACACGACGGAATCTAGCTTCATCGCCAGATTTACTAACCCGATACTTGACCTTAAAATCGGTACTTATAACATTAGATCTTTTGGCGCGATCAACTAAACTGATCTTGAGATTTTCTCCAATCCCCGATATTCCTTCGCTCTTAAGCCGAGTAACATCATTTTCTAGTACGGCATTAAATACAAAAATTTCGGTGATATTATCTCTTGCCAACTCACTAGTTTCTAGCCACATATTTTCAGGAAAAGTGACACTAGCACTATCTTCTCCTTGCAGTTTTAAGGTTACTCTTTGTCCCGCAAAGTCTGTCACTGGTTGAGGTGCATCCCAAACTAGCAAGACAGTATGTTCATGACGAGCAATCAATTCTTGGTATTGATCAGCAATAATTGAACCAGGAGCAAGCAAAGAGGCTGCACCAGTGCGAGTTTCCCATTCATTTTGGGATAGAGTAAAACCTCTGTCTTTTAGTTGAGCTAGAGTAATAGTAGCTTGGGGCTGGTCTGGGGCTAAAGATTTGTCCAAATTGATTAGAGTCAGAACTCCTAAACGACCATTTCTACCATTTCTCCCATCTCTGCCACTTCTACCTTCAAAACCATCTCGACACTGATATTCGCGGGTTGTACAGCTATATTTAGAACTACCAGGTTTCCCCGTACAGGTTTGTTGATTCCAATAAGACGTAGGACATTCACAACCAGCACCTCCTGCACCCCCTGCACCTCCTGTACCTCCTGCACCTCCAGATGCAACTACATAAATATCTTGCAAATAACTTTTATCGGTTGTGTAAATGGTTAAAGCTCCACCATTACCACCATTGCCACCATCTCCCCCATCTCCACCGTTGCCACCATTGGCAGCTTGCAAATTTTCTTGAGCATCTTCTGCTATTTCTCCACAAATAGCAGGTTTTCCATCAGTTCCATTTTCCCCAGGGAAGCCATTTTCTCCTGATAAATCTAGGGTCATTGGTGAGCCATCAGCAAATACTGTGAGACTGTCGCTATTACGCCCATTTTCCCCTCTTGCGCCTACAACACCTTTTGCTCCTTGATTGCCAAAATCTGTAATTTCTTCTGCTCTCAAAGCAGAAGAACACAATATAGAATTAGCAGTAGTAGGGGTAAACTGGGGTATAGCAAGAAATGCGATCGCGAGAGATAATTTTCCAAGGAAACGTGCTTGCATGGGATGAAACGAAAACTTTACTATTCTTCCGCTATATGATATAGCACAGTATTTGACATTTATCATTTAACATTTATCATTTAACATTTAAAAAAGTCACCCCAGGCTTTTCAAGATGGACTACTAAACTGCGATCACTTAAATGACCATAACATCATGTACGAAGAAGACTATAATGACGAATTAACTTACAAGCGGTTCCCAAAAGTCCCTATAGAAAGACGTATGGGAGCTTTTGTCATTGATTTTTTAGCTGTATGGTTTGTCAGTTCATTTTTTGGTGCAGCAATACAATGGCTAGTATTTTTGATAGGCTGGCTACTGATGCGGATAGTCATTGTAGATCGGAATCAAGGTCAAAGCTTAGGTCGCTACGCTTTAGATATGACAGTGATTGATACTCGTTATAATCGTCTTCCCGATTTAATTACCCTGGCAAAAAGAGAAGGATTATTGGGTTTTGGGTCAATGTTTGCCCTTTTAGGATTAAATAACTTTTCTAATGGCTTATTACTTTTATTTCTTTTAACTCCCTTGCTTATTGACTGTATTCCTGCTTTTTTTGACCAAGACTTAGAAAGAGCCTTTCATGATCGTTTAGCCGAAACAATGATTATTCAAACTCCTAGGGGGTTCTCTTTAGATTTAAGACTCAAAAAAATATTTGCTGAAATCCAACGTAATATGCGAA
>JASJDF010000238.1 GCA_030065715.1 Xenococcaceae cyanobacterium MO_188.B19
TTCATAGATTAAAATCTATTGGAAAAAAAATTTAATTGATAATATACTATAGTTAATTGTAAGCCTTGCTTGATTGAGTGCTGGCAGCAATACATTCCTTCATAACAAGTCTCATAGTTACCTGTGATTGGGCAGGTAACTTTATTTTTTTATCAGTAAAGTGTGTAATTGTTAGTAGTTAGTGGTTGGTTGTTATCTTAATTAATCATGCCTCGTCTGCCTAAAATCCGATTTGATCGCGGTACTTTGATTCTTCATCCCCCGCCAAGGGGTAAATCGTGGTTAGAATTTGCGACTTGGGATGATCGCATTGAAAAGTTTCGCATTCCTGCTATTTATTATCGTCCTCTGATTGAGGCATTACAGGAAGATGATAAGGCTTTTGTGGATGAGGCAAAAGAATTTTATGCTCTGCAACTGAATCCTGGGTTTGAATATGAACCCTCTCCCCATCAGAAAGAGGCTTTATACGCGTGGAAACATCATCAAAGGCAAGGAGTGGTGGTTTTGCCTACTGCTGCGGGTAAGACCTATTTAGCGCAGTTGGCGATGGAAGCTACACCCCGTACAACCCTAATTGTGGTTCCTACCCTAGATTTAATGCATCAATGGTACGCTCAGATAGAAGCAGCCTTTCCCGATGTGGAAGTAGGGTTATTAGGTGGTGGTTCGCGCGATCGCACTCCGATTTTAATTTCGACCTATCATAGTGCAGCTATCAATGCAGAAACTCTGGGTAATAAATATGCTTTGCTAATTTTTGATGAATGTCATCATTTACCTACAGATTTTTTTAAAGTTATTGCGGAATATGCGATCGCGCCTTATCGTTTGGGTTTAACAGCAACTCCTGAACGAAGCGATGGTACTCATAAGTTTCTTGATACCCTAATTGGCAAAATAGTCTATCGTAAAACTGCTCAGGAGCTTTCAGGGCAAACTCTTGCCAGTCATAAGGTTGTGCAAATTAAAGTTAAACTATCTGAAAAAGAACAAGTCCGCTACGAACAAGCGATCGCAAATAGGAATAAATTTTTGCGTCAGTCGAATATTTCTTTGGGAAGTTTAGAAGGTTGGCAACTATTTGTTAAAGCCAGTGCGCGATCGCCTCAAGGTAGAATGGCTATGTTAGCGCACCGAGAAGCCAAAGAAATTGCTCTCGGAACTGATGCTAAATTACGCATCTTAATTGACTTAATTACCAAACACTCAGAGAGAATTCTAATTTTCACTAACGATAATGCCACTGTCTATCGCATCTCCCAACAATTTTTAATTCCTGCGATTACTTATCAAACTCCTGTCAAAGAACGTCACGATATTTTGCAACGGTTTAAAACAGGAGAATATCAAACCTTAGTGGCATCTCACGTATTGAATGAGGGTGTTGATGTTCCTGATGCCAGAATTGCCATCATTTTATCTGGTACAGGCTCTAATAGGGAGTATATTCAAAGACTAGGTAGAGTATTACGCAAAGGTGCAAATCCAGATAAACAAGCGATTCTCTACGAGGTAGTTACTGAAAATACTAGCGAGGAAAGAACCTCCGAACGTCGTAGAGGTGAAACTTCTCCGCAAAATCAACAACAATATCAACAGTTATCCCTAGTTCCCACCAAACCCAAACCAGTGAAACGATTAAAAGCAGCAGAAAAACAAGCTAAATATAAGTTAGAAGATGAATAATATGAGGTAAAACCATACAATAAGAGAATCCCCACCGACTACTACATCAAAGGGAGATTCACTCAAAGAAAACATTTCTTACAAAAGTATCTCATGAGTAATATTTCAATCGAAACCGATCTTAAAGAGATAATTGGCGAACTAAAACAGGGTCAAAATAAAATTATTGACAAGATAGAAGCAATCGATAAAAAAGTAGAGGCAATTGATAAGAGACTGATTAAAGTTGAGACGAAGCTCGATTCTGAGTTGCCAGCTATGCAAAAAAGTATTGATGAAATTAAAGGCTCACAACAAGCTCAAATCTGGACGTTAATCGGCATTCTCATTACCGCAGTAGCTGGATTTTTAGTTGCTGTTGGTAGATTTGTTTTTACCACTAATCCTTGACTTATTAAGATCCTTGCTGCCAAACTTGACCAATAGGGATTAGAGGCAAATTAACATAGAAAATGCTGCCTTTTTCTAAAGCACTTTCTACCCATATATGTCCATCATGCCCTTCAACTATATGACGACAAATAGCTAATCCTAAACCTGTTCCCCCTTTAGTGCGAGAATCAGAAGCATCTACTTGTTGAAAACGCTCAAAAATACTTTCCAATTTATCCGCTGGAATACCTCTACCACTATCTTGTACTTGGATTTGACAATAATTAATTGTAGTTATTTTATGCTGTAGGGATTTAGTAACTGTAGTTTTTAAAATAACTGTGCTTCCTGGTTGAGAAAACTTAATCGCATTACTTAATAGATTAGTCAAAGTCTGTAGAATTCTATCTGGATCGAGATTCAGATTGACATTGGATGATTCAAGTTTTAATTCTACTTCCGCTTTTTCTGCCATTGGTTGCATGACTTCTATTGCCTGAATCAAGAGATTTTTGAGGTCATATTCCACTCTTTTAATACTGATTTTGCCAGACTTCATCCTTTCCAAGTCTAAGATGTCGTTAACCAGACGGATGAGACGTTCTGTATTACGAATTGCTACCTTGAGAATTTGCTGACCGCGATCGCTTAATGTCCCCAATTGTCCAGAGTTTAACAGGTCTAATGCTCCAATAGTGGAAGTCATCGGGGTACGCAATTCATGACTTACTAGGGAAATAAATTCATTTTCTAACCGCTTGCGTTCGGTAATATCGTTCATAATTTGTAGAGTACATTGAACTCCCTCTAATTCAATTAATTCCATAGAAAGCAAAACAATTTTAGTTTGTCCCGACTTGGTACGAAATTCTAGTTCTTGATTGTGAACAAAACCCTGAGACTGGGACTTTTCCAGGCTTTTATGGTATATCTCCAGGGCAGACTGGGAATAAATTTGCTCCAGGGTATAATCTACTACTTCTGAGGCGAGATAGCCACTCATTTGCAAAAAGCTATGATTAACTTCTACAAACTGCCCTTGTGCTACAGTCGCGATCGCAATAGGATTAGGACAAGCTCGAAAAGCTTTAGCAAATTTGGCTTCTGCTGCGGTTTTTCTCGCAATTTCTTGTTTTAATTGAGTATTTTGTTGTTGGAGTTTGAGTTGTAAGTTACGAATTGTCAGATGAGTATCTAGTCTGGCTAAAACTTCTTCTACCTGAAAGGGCTTGGTAATATAGTCCACACCACCCATTTGAAAAGCTTTCACTTTATCAAATACATCTCCCAAGGCACTGATAAAAATCACGGGAATATTACGAGTTTTTTCATCGGCTTTCAAATGCCGACAAACTTCATAACCATTCATTTCAGGCATTTTCACATCCAGCAAAATCAAGTCTGGTGGGGCAGCTTTGGCACCTCGTAGTGCAGTAGAGCCTTTAGTTACACTGCGTACCTTATAACCCCTTTCTGTTAGTATCTGAGATAGTAGGGCTAGGTTTTCTGGAGTATCATCGATCGCCAAAATGTCAGCTTTGGGGATTTTAACTGGATCTGTTGACATGGGTTTTTCAACTACTAAGAGTATAGTCTTAAGGCTATACTCTTAGACTAGAAAAAAAGGATGGACAATGCCATCCTGATAATTGAAATTTAGATATTATTTCACAGCACAACAACTAGACAATAACAAAAAATTCTTCATTGCTGAGAGAATCGGCATTAATGTTGTTGAAAATAGCTAATTCACTATCATTCACAGCAATTACTGCACCTAAGTCACTGTCAGTAAAAGTAAGGTCACTGAAACTAATACCCAAACCAGCAACTCCGATCACATCTTCTCCAGTAGTAAAGTCAGTAATGACGTTAGCTGTTTCCGGAATATCTGCATTAGCAATCCAGAACTGATCTGCACCTGCATCGCCAGTAATAGTATTATTACCACCAGAAACTGCAAAAAATTGATCATCTCCTGCCCCGCCAGAAAAGCGATCGCCTGTACCTAAGATTAAAATGTCATCTCCGTCCATAGCATAAATACGATTACCACCTCCGCTAGCAATAGCGTCAATCAAATCGTTTTCTGCACCAGTAAAGACTAACTCATTGCTGCCAGTTACTTCGATAGTATCTTCACCTAAACTACCGAAAATAGGTTCAACTTGTGTAGGCTCTGGTTCAACTGGGGTTTCAATGGCTACCTCTTCTGGTGCAACACCAAAGAGAGTCTGATACATAATCCGATACATATCAGTGTTATCTACAGTTGATGTTAAAAGATCGGAATTTAAACCGTAGGCTTTAGAAACAATGCTTCCAGCTACGTCAGTAGTACTAGCATAAGTTATACCAAAATTGAAACTGTCACCATTTGCATCAGGTGCGCCAGTGGTAAATGGAGCAGTATCATTACCAGTAGTTCCATCGAGAGGAACAGGAATCCCATCTGCATCGGGACCAAAGGAAGCAAGGGTAGATTGAATTCCAATTGTACCGACAGTTTCACTATCAGCACTAACATCAATTACTTCTAAACCACCAGCATCACTATCCGCAGCAGTGAGAATCAGAGTATTGGGATTAATGTTATTGACGAAGTCTTGTGCTACTCCAATCGCAGCATCAGCTCTTAAAGTAGCTTCAACTGCTCCTGCACCATTATTATCATTGGGGAAATTATCAGAACCTTCTTCTTCTAAAACCACCATGAAGCCGTCTTCAGCCTTAGCAAATTTATCTAACTCCAGAGTAGCTTCCAGCATTTCAGCGACAGTAGGAGGATTTTCGTTACCTGATTGACCGTAGAGAATTAACTCTCCATTTTCCTTAACGAAACCTTCTTCAACTAAAGTTGCTTCGGGTTCATCATTGTAAGTATCTTCGGCAGCAAAAATACCCAGTACCTTATCTTCATCAACAGATAAGCTTTCTAATTCCTCACGAGTATAAATAACGGTGTAACCCATTGCCTCTGCTTCTTCAATCAGGTTACGTCCATCTTCCCGGATACCTTCTTCACCAAAACGTCCGACCGTACCGATAGGTAAATAGTGAATTTCACCACCCCCCATAATCACATCAACCCCAGATTCAACAATTTCTAAGGTGATACCAGTAACATCACGACGGCTTTCTACATCAGCCAAGAAAACACCCGTACCAGGTTCAGCAATAAAACCAGAGTTGATTACTGCTGTGGGCTTACCAGCAGCGATCGCTTCTTCCATAATAGTCGTACCTTCTCGACCTGAAAGAGAAGTGTAGGGATTACCCTCTTCGTCCAGACCGTAGCTACCAGCAAAAGGTTTAATTCCGTAAGCGTGAACTACTGCACCGCCGTTAGATGTAGAGACAATGCGATTGTCCATGTGTCCCAGATAGACCCCAGCATCAGTCATATTATCCCAATTAAGTCTGCCATCAGCACCTACTGAAGCAAACCTTGCAGCAGCATAGTGAGAAGGACTAGTACCGTCTGGGTGAATGAAAATAACATTCCCAGTGTCTTTGGTGGGTTCGGGAGGTGGTGTAATACTATCGGGTACACCTGTTGGGGGTGCTAACTCTACATCAAAGAGAGTTTCATACATCAAGCGATAGATACCAGTGTTATCTACGGTTGCAGGGAGTTTTTCCGCATTTAAACCATAGGTTTTAGAAACAATACTTCCTGCTACATCAGGATTACCAGACCAAAGCACCCCAAATTCAAAAGTATCACCATTAACATCAGGTGCGCCAGTCACAAAGGGGGCAGTATCATTACCTGTCGTACCATCGTAAGGAATTCTGGTTTCAAAAGGAGGCTGAATCCTAGTGGTTCCCACAGTTTCAGGATTATCGAAAATATCATCTACTTCTAAGCCACCCCCATCACTATCAGCAGCGGTAATCAGTAGGGTATTGGGATTAATATTGTCAATATAATCTTGTGCCACCCCAATAGCAGCATCAGCCCTCAAAACTGCTTCAATAGTACCCGCAGCATTATTATTGTTACCAAAGTTGTCTGTGCCTTCTTCTTCCAAGACTACAAACATCCCATTTTCATTATTGCTGAAAATATCTAGCCCTAAAGTCGTTTCCAACATTTCAGCAACAGTAGGGGGATTTTCGTTTCCTGCTTGACCGTAGAGAATTAACTCTCCATTTTCATCAACAAATTCCTGTTCAACTAATGCTCCTTCGGGAGCGTCGTTATAGGTATCTTCGGCTGCAAAAATTCCTAATACCTTATCTTCATCGGGAGATAAGCTTTCCAATTCTTCGCGGGTATAAACAACGGTGTAACCCATTGCCTCCGCTTCTTCAATCAGGTTTCGTCCATCTTCGCGGATCCCTTCTTCTCCAAAACGCCCGACTGTGCCAACAGGTAAGTAGTGAATTTCACCACCACCCATAATCACATCAACCCCAGATTCAACGATTTGGGCAGTGATACCAGTGACATCGCGACGACTGTCTACATCAGCAAGAAAAACACCTGTACCAGGTTCGGCAATAAAACCAGAATTGATCACCGCAGTGGCTTTTCCTGCTTCAATTGCCTCTTCCATGATGGTCATGCCTCTTCCCGATAGGGAGTTATAGGGATTACCAAATTGGTCTAAGCCATAACTACCAAGAAAAGGTTTAATTCCATAAGCATGAGCTACTGCACCACCATTGGAAGTTGCCACAATCCGATCATCCATGTGTCCGAGATAGACTCCTGCATTGGTCATGTTATCCCAATTAAGTCTGCCATCTACACCTACGGAAGCAAAACGTCCTGCTGCATAGTGGGAAGGACTCGCACCATCTGGGTGAATAAAAATTACACTATTACCCTGGTTTTTTGCAGGGACTTGAGGAGCTTCTAAGAAGAACAGTTGACCACCCTGAACTAAACCTTCAGTTTCAATTACACCATCACGAAGACTATGAGCTTGAACATCACCAATAAATAGCTTACCTGGGTCTTCCCCGAATAAAGAAGAAACATCGATAATACCAGAAGATTCCCAATCTCCAATATCATCAGGATCGCTATCAGTTTGACCTTTAGGAACAGCAGAACGATCCATTTGAGCTACGCGAGTTATGACTCCAGAATCGGGGTCTAAACGCCAAATCGAAGCTTCTTCTCCAGAAGTTAAACCAAATTCCCCAAAAGAACGGTCTTCTTGAATATAAATCTGACCATTATCAGCCCATTCTAGGTTATCAGGACTTCTCAAACCCTCATCAGGATTAGCAAACTGACCTGTACCTGAATCATCACCATCGTATAAGATGTCAATCTGTGCAGTGAGAGGATTACCTTCTGCGTCAAACTCAGTATTGACAGTGTAAGTAGTACCCCAACTATCTTCTGGGAAACGTCCACTACGACCAGTAGAAGCTAGTACTGCTTCTGTACCATCTTCAGGATTTGTAGCAACGTCTTCAGGACGGGAGAATTGGAAGCCATTTGCTTGGATAAACAGTCTATCTTGCAGTGCTTGAGTAGCAAAACCTTGCTCATCATAACCCAACTCATCTTGGATGCTACCATCACCATCAATATCAAATGCTGAACCAGCTCGGTCAGGACGATAGTAATCTAGTTCTACCCAAGTACCAGTAAGACTGTTACCAGTGCCATTGAACCCAAAGGGATCGGGGGCGTTATCTGCATCTATTGGTTCACCATCTTCGTTAAGGAAAGTTGGAGTATCAGCAACATCACCATCAGGAACCCAAACGTATAACTTACCACCTTTGAGACCATTACGAGCTAGGAAGTCATCTGGGTTACTGTTATCTTTTTCCCCAACATACATCAATAAAGGTGCAGCTTCGCGGTCATCACCTACTAAAAGAGCAACTTTATTAGTAGTACCAGTATCTAGTTCCGTAACACTTTCCCAAGCAGCGCGACCCATCCAAGGTACAGCATACATAGTGTTAGTAGCAGGGTCGATGACGAATTCCGTACCACCAAAAGTTTCTTCGCCAGTGAAGAACATGGCATCTTCTAAACCGCGACTATCCCCAAATTGATGGGCTTCAATATATTGTGCGGAACACAAGCGATTGATTCCTTCAAATTCCAGATCAGATGCTTCATCTACTACTTCACCAGCGCGGTTAATAATCTTGTCATAAGCTAAACCTGCCCCTTGTAATTCGCGAGTTTCTACACTAATGTCAAAATAGCTAACTCGCGCACCTGTTAGTTCAGTACCATTAGCCAGGGTGTAAACATAACCTTGAGAGCTTCTCAATTCATGATTAGCCAATACACGCACAGTATCTTCATCAAGAGCGAATGCTCCTAATCCATCCAGTATTCCTGGAGGAGCATAATTATTAATTTGCTCGCCAACAGTAAAGATAGGATCAACTTCATAGCCATTTAAGCCAGTCATTTGGGCTGGTTGAGTAGTATTACTCTCTAGTTCTGTGAGAGTTGGGGTGATAGCATTTCCGCCTAAACTAGGGTCAAGATT
>JASJDF010000239.1 GCA_030065715.1 Xenococcaceae cyanobacterium MO_188.B19
GGGCAAACATTTAAACTCTCTCCCAGTGACGCGAAGCTTATCCGAAGGTGTCCTAAAGGATACACCTTCGGATATATCCTTTAGGAATCCTTTAGGGCGTTCCTCATTCCTTATTCCTCCTTCCTCCTTATTATTTTCCCAGATATTTATCAGTGGTTTCTAAGAAAGATCAGGCAGACTAAATATTAAGGTTCAGTTTTTATGATCGTTGATGAAATTTCTCTGGCACAAGTTCGATCCGTCTTCATTAAAAGTCCGCTTAACATTAGGAATTGCTATTGCTTCTGTCTGTAGTTTAGGAGGGTTAGCTATCTGGACTGGTATGCGAATGCAACAAATCTTGATCGCTACTCATAAAGACGATATAAAATACATAGCTGAACGCTTTGCTGATCATGTAGAAATCTACAGCGACATGGTATCCCTGGAGGAAGGTACTCAAAGAGCATTAGATAATCTTTCTGGTAAAAATAAGGTATTGTGGGTCAAAACTGATGCTGGTGAAGTAACAGCTAAGTCTTTAGTTTTGCAAGATAAAGCGATCGCAGATATTCTATTTCCCTTAAATAATATTCCTCCTATTCCTCACGTACAAGATTTACAAGGACGTTACTGGCTACTTTGTGCTTCTCCCTTGGAAATAGATAATAATAATTTGGGCAAGCTTTATATTGGTCAGGATATTACGGACGATCAGGTAATGTTGCTCAGTCTGATGCGTAGCTTGAGTATTGCAACTTTGATTGCAATTTCGATGATGACTGGAGTTATTGCTATATATGTTGATCGCTCTATTCGACCTCTAAAACGGATTAGTCAAATTACGTCTAACATTTCTGCCGAAAAACTCAGTGAGGCTCAAGTTCATCTTGATAATGCACCCAGAGAAGTTAAAGAATTAGCGGAAACTTTTGATGAGATGCTAACTCGCTTATCTGAATCCTGGGAACACCAACGACAACTACTGAGTAATGTTTCCCATGAATTGCGTACTCCTCTGACAATTATTTCAGGCTATTTACAAAGTACTCTACGCCGAGGTAATAACCTGACAGAAATTCAACGGGAAGCTTTGACTACTGCTAGTTCTGAAGCAGATCGAACTGTGCAATTATTAAGGGATTTATTGGATTTAGCCAGAGTAGATAGTGGAGGAATGCATTTTCAACTAGAGCCTATTATGGTCAATGATATGGTTAAAGAAATTATTGAAATGGCTGGACAGTACAGCGATCGCATAATTCAGTTAGAAACTTCACCTAATCCTTTAGTAATTGAAGTAGATATTAATCGTTTTAAGCAAATTATGCTGAATTTGATTGATAATGCGGTTAAATATTCCCTAGCACCAAACCCCATTACTCTGAAAATAAAACAACACGAAAATAAGACTCAAATTCTGGTATGCGATAAGGGATCGGGTATTCCCTTAACCCAACAAGGAAGAATTTTCGAGCGTTTCTACCGTCTGGATGAAGCTCGTAACCGCGCTGGAGGTACAGGTTTAGGATTATCTATTGTCAAGACTTTAGTTGAAGGTATGTCTGGTAATATTTCCGTTCGTTCTCAACTGGGAGAAGGGACAACTTTTACGGTTTGTTTTCCTTTAGAAAGGACAATTAAATAAGTTCTAGAATTATGGAACAATCAAAACTATTGGAAAACATAATGTAAATATAGAAGTTGATACAAGTGGGAAACTTAAACTTAAAATCAACCCAATTTAATGAGCAAACTATTACCACTAATACTCTTTAAAATTTACTAGAAACAACAATTTTATTCGTCTCTATTACTAAATAAATTTTCGCAATTCAGAAATAGCTTCTGCTGCATTTTGTGCTTTGAATTTACCTTGTTTAAAATCCGACAATGATAATTTAGCATCTTGAGCAATTTTATCTCTGCGTCGCTCTATTATTCTATGTTGTAGAATAATCCTTACCAATATCTTCCACATAATTGCTTTGAGGGTTGTTGGTGCTAATTGGATTCGTCATTGTATAATTTGGCGTAAAATTAAGACATCCCCAACTGATTCGCGGTCGGTTGGGAATGCAAAAATATGTCTTTGGAACAAGACGAATAATTTAAGTATAAATGATGAATAATCCAATAACACAAGGGGAATTTACAGAAATTCTAGGGGAAATCAGAGAAGGGTTTAGAACTGTTAACAATCGTCTGAATCAACTAGATAAAACGCAAGCTGAAATCAAGGCTGAAATCAAACAAGATATCGGCGATCTTAAAGGCGATATTAAAGGGGTTTCAGAGAAAGTTTCAGGAATTGATACTCGATGATCCAATGTGGAAGCTTCAGTACAAAAGATTCCCGATCTATCGGAAAAAATCGGGGAGCTGAAAAATTGGAAACAAATCGGAATCATCGTCATTACCGCGCTTGTTATACCAATTCGCTTTCTAAAACGTAATTCTCAGATGAGGGAAGTATGTCATGGACTTTAGCTTTTCAGGAACAGAATTGAAAAAGTTGAGACCTTCACATAAAGTATCAATAACTTTCTCCAGAGAATCAAATACTTCGTTGTAGAAATAGTTTTCGCGAATTGCTTCCCATAGGTGTTCCACAGGGTTAAGTTCAGGGCTACGAGAAGTTTGGGGAATCAGACGAATATTTTCTGGAATGTTTAACTTGTCGGAGATATGCCAAGAGGCTTGAGCCACCTGCATGAGAATGAAATAATCGGCAAAATCTTGAGCGACCTCTTGCAGAAAAGATTCCATCATCTTAATGTTCACAAAAGGTAGAACTAAACTGGTCATTTTCCCCAAAGCTGGGGCAATGGCTGCATAAGCATAAACATAATCCCTGACTCCTTGTTTTGCTACCAGAGGTCTATGACCCTTGGGACACCAAGCTTTCATCACTTGACCCAAACGCCCGAAACGACCTTCATCTTGAGCCATCAATAAAACAGGTCTGTGATCATTAGGGTTTTTGGTTTTTAAGGCAGATTCTACTAAGCTGGGAAACTGTTGTTTAAACTCTTCTTGCTCCTGAAATTTGGTTTGAGGATGATGAGAGCGAGGCATGACTTTGCGCCATCGGTGACGTTCTAATAGACGATAAACTGTGCTTTGATGAACAGTTTCCTTGATTTTAGATTCATAGGCTCGTTTAATCTTAGTGATCGTGGTGATTAGTCCCTTCGTCGCTGAATCCATAAATTGAGCGAGAAACTTTTTTTCTTCAGCTAACGATAAATAACCACGTCGTCTTCCTCCTTTACCTGGAGTCTCGATTGCTTTGACTCCTTGACGATTGTAGTCTGAGATAACTTGATGGACAGTCCGTTTAGTTGTTCCTGTATGTAATGCAATTTCTACCGCTGCACGAGGGTCAACCAAAGCATTATAGACAATTAACCATTTTTGTTGTCGGCGAAAGCTGATAGCAGTTTTAATCTTCTGCTGCACTTCCTCCACTGATAGGTGCGGTAAAACTCGACTGACTCTGGGCATGATTCCTCGACCATCTGACATTCCAGTCAAGTACCTTATCAAAATTACCCTTTTGAACGCAAATTGGTATTAGTTCGGTAATGACGGGAACTATCGGTGGTTTTATCGGCTAGTTTATCAGAGGTTTGAAGGCTTAACAATATTAAAATCAATTAGAGGTTGAATAAATATGAAGAAGTTCTATTAACCAACGTTCTCAAACCTAATCCCTTGCCAATCCTTAAAATGAATTGTGTAACTCATTCTCTTTTTTGCTAAATTCGTGAGCGCACTTACACAAACTCAACCCCTAATACGACAAGCTGAAAAGCTGGAAAATCGCCTTAAGGAAATTCCTCCCGAACCTGGAGTATATTTCATGAGTGGGAGTAGTGGGGATATTCTCTACATTGGAAAATCGAAAAAACTTAGAAGTAGAGTACGTTCTTATTTTAGGGATTCTCAGCGATTGAGTGACAGAATTGCTATGATGGTGCGTCAAGTCACAGAAATTGAGTTTATAGTTACGGATACGGAAGCAGAAGCTTTGGCTTTAGAAGCAAATTTAATCAAGCAGCATCAACCCTATTACAATGTGTTGCTCAAGGATGATAAGAAATATCCTTATGTCTGCATTACTTGGTCACAAAAATATCCTAGAATCTTTATTACCCGCAAAAGAAGAGCAGGAAAAGAGCAAGACCGTTATTATGGTCCTTATGTAGATACTGGCTTGTTACGCTATACCCTTCAGATTATTAAAAAGGCTTTTCCTTTAAGACAACGTCCCAAACCCTTGTTTAAAGACAGACCTTGTCTTAATTACGATATAGGAAAATGCCCAGGAGTATGCCAAAGTTTGATTACTTCTGAAGATTATCGCCAAATTATGCACAAAGTAGCGATGGTATTTCAAGGGCGAAGTGAGGAACTAGTAAAAAGCCTTAAAACTCAGATGGAAAAAGCTGCTGAAGATTTGGACTTTGAAAAAGCAGCCCAATTACGCGATCGCATTTCTGCTTTACAAAACCTCAATGCAGATCAAAAAGTCTCTTTACCTGATGATACCATTTCCCGTGACGCGATCGCTCTTGCAGCAGATGAAAAACACTGTTGTATTCAATTGTTTCAAATACGAGCAGGAAAATTAGTTGGGAGATTGGGCTTTTTTGCTGATGCCCAATCTGGTACATCAGGAGAGATTTTACAAAAGGTATTAGAAGAACATTATCAAACAGTAGAACCTGTGGAAATTCCTACAGAAATAATTGCTCAACAGGAATTACCAGAAGGGGAAATATTAACCCAGTGGTTGAGTCAACAAAAAGGGAAAAAAGTCAGTTTAGTTGTTCCCCAAAGACAAACTAAAGCAGAATTAATTGAAATGGTGGAACGCAATGCTAAATATGAACTGGAGAGAACCCAAAAAGTAAGCAATTATAATAATCAAGCTTTAGAAGATTTAGCAGCCATTCTCGATCTTCCAGAAGTACCGAAACGTATTGAAGGGTATGATATTTCCCACATCCAAGGCTCGAATGCAGTAGCTTCTCAAGTAGTATTTGTTGATGGTATTCCCGCCAAGCAACATTATCGCCATTATAAAATTAAAAACCCAGAAGTCGCGACCGGTCATTCTGATGATTTTGCCAGTATGGCGGAAGTTATCGGGCGTAGGTTTCGTAAATATAAACCTCTCCCCCAACCCCTCAACCTTTCCCCCAGCCCCTCTCCTACAAGGAGAGGGGAGCAATGGGAGGAGAGGGGAGCAATATTAGGAGAGGGGAGCAATGGGAGGATAGGAGAGCAAGATAAAGATTTTCCAGATCTAGTAATGATCGATGGAGGAAAAGGACAATTATCTGCTGTGGTAAAAGTTTTAGAAGCAATGAATCTTTTAGAAACAGTAAAAGTTGTGAGTTTGGCAAAGAAAAGAGAAGAAATCTTTTTACCTGGGGAGTCTTTTCCATTAACAACTAATGCAGAACAACCAGGAGTACAATTATTACGAAGAGTAAGAGACGAGGCACACCGCTTTGCGGTTAGTTTTCACCGCCAACAAAGATTAAAAAATAGCAGGCGATCGCGACTAGATGCCATACCTGGCTTGGGCTTCCACCGTCAAAAACAATTACTAGCTCATTTTCATTCTCTAGATTACATCCGAGAAGCTTCTATCGAACAATTACAAGAAGTAAGTGGTATTGGTAATAGTTTGGCAACAGAAATATATAATTATTTCCATCCTTCTAATTGATAACTTACTATGCAAAAACCTTTGTAAGTTAGGCAAAACTAAAACAAAATTAAATAATTTTGAATAAATATAATTTGCCGACCATAATGCCGATAATATGTATCAAAGATTGCTTAAAAAATGAATAATGCAAGATTTTGGCTATCGCGGTAAATAAATGATCATCCTCAAGTTGTTCGTGATTTTATACTTTACATTAAAAACATTACAGGAATTTTTGATGGAATACATTGGGAAGATATTGCTAAAACAATAATATTGGGAATTCCTAGTGCCTTTGTGATTTATCGACTTATTGTGAAACTAAGTAGAGTTTCAGAACTCACTAATAAACTTGATAATCATTTAGAAAAACTAGCCCAATTTGCATATATAAACTATTAACAGACTTGTACGCAAACAACTTACATAACAATCATTTGTATATTAAAAGTACTAATAAACCTCTCAGATAGTTAGAATTATAACGTTTTTCCTCGAACCTAAATTAGACAATTGAGAACAAGTAAAGGTTGTCAGTTTAGCAGAGAAAAAAGAAGAAATATTTTTACTTGGTGAGTCTTTTCCTTTAAAAACTAATGCAGAAAAACCAACAGTACAATTATTACGAAGAGTAAAAATTACTTCTATCCAACAACACTTCTCCATGATCGAGAACCCAGGCTACCCAAGTGTCGAGAGACTCCTGACACAATAGCAGTGCTTCATGAGAACTGTATTCACTAGGGGGGTCAAACAACTTAACCCAAGAATCGCGAGTATAAGTAATATGGCAAACAGGATTCCAGTTCAACTTAGTTGTATCTTGAGTTTCTGGAACTAGAGGACAACTAGAATAAGTAGCTTCAAGTAGCATTGTCTGCCTCCAACTTGCTAAAAAAAATTGTAGTTGAGCCAATCCACCTCGCTAAGACCGATGATAAAAGTGAGACAGACTGTTCTAAATTTCTGTATCTAATGTTACATTTTTTTGATCAAATAATCTATTTATTTTGTATAAGTTTACAAATTCTGATATGATTGCTGTTCAATCTTGTGTATATCGAAATTCTGCCCGAACTATTGTTAATATAGTTTTTGATTTTTTAACCGCTTATTAGAGGTAATATATCCAATTTGAAAAATATCTTGCAAAACTTTAAACAATTTGCAATAATGTATATTGGCAAGCACATAGCACATACTCCCAAGGAAATGTGCAATCAATTACTTCTCCTCATACCGAAGAAGTAAAATAACAACAAGAAATGCGGGTGTAGCTCAGTGGTAGAGCGTCACCTTGCCAAGGTGAATGTCGCGCGTTCGAATCGCGTCACCCGCTTAGTAACATAAAACGCACTCCATATAACCTTTTAAGATGGGTGTGGATCTTTTGAAGTAATGAAGTCAAATGGCTAACAATCTTTTAGGGTCCTGAAACTTGTTGACATGATTGCGCTCGAACTCCTGCATCTTATGGAATGACCAATATTCATCAAAATCTCCGCTAGTTCTCAGAGCTCGAATCCGAAGTACAGCCTCAGCCCGGTCGAGTCTCCAGCGAGCCCCCGTAAGATCCATCCGGTCATTCACCAAATGACGGCAAGCACCTTCAATCACACTCCTAGCAATCGGGTATCCCTTCTCTAAATACTCGTCATAGCGCAGATGCTCGCGATACTTCAACAAATAGTCAGCACATTTATCAGCATTCTCTCGTGCCTTTGGGGACAAGTTTTGAAGCGTGGCACTGCGCCGAATTCCTGCGGCCACATCACTGGCTTTTCCTTGCAGTATCTTTAAGGCTCGCTCCTGCACCCAGCCCTCGGCGGCTTCGCTCCCCGATGAGCAAAAACAAAAAGCGGCTTTCCAGATATATTCCAAAACATGAATAAAATCCAGCACGATAGTCACAGAAACAGCCCTTTCCTTGGCACTGGCTTTGATGCTGTTCAACTGATGGGGTTCGCCATCCACCAGCACTATCCACTCTCTTTGATGGAGGGGATCTCTCTGGTTAGCTTCTTCAAAAGCACTACCAATCACTGTTTTGGCGTCTTGGCGCACACTAGCCCAGACCCGCTTGTCATCAATAGCTGGTCGGTCTGGGGGGTCCCGTTGGTCCCCGATAAGATCTTCAGGTTGTCGCTCATATCTCGGTACACTATACACAGAAGCAACCGTGGCCATGCGTTTCCGTTGTCGCTTCTGACCCGGACTTAATCGAGTTTGACGGGAGGATGAGGATTTCTTGGCTGCTTGAGCAGTCGCCTCTCGCAAGTCCTCTGTATGCATCACAATACCTTTGCCATCAGTAGTGAGCACTAACAGCTCATCATTTGCTGCTGGCATCACCCCGCTGCGCTGGGCATAAAAGTCCTCAAAGTCCCGTGCCACTTTCACTGTTACTTCTTCACATTGCCGTTTACCCACTGCTCCCCCTGTGGTGGCAGCAATGGTATCCCTGGTCTCGGCAAAGGATACTTTGGAGGCTTCCGTTACTACCCGACGTCGCAGTTCGTCAGAATACTTGTCTGTTGACAAATTCAACTGCCCGTCTACTGGATAAAGAGCACTGATCCCTGGTTTTTGCGTACTGTAACCCACTCTGGTCACCACCACTTCCCCAAATAAGGTTTCTAGCTGGCGTTCAGTTTTCTTGCGCCGGTGGGGACGCACTTCTCCATCTGCACCAACCACCTCGGTTTGGTATTCTTCTTCGGCGTAGCGTAAGTCAAGATGACCCTGGAACAGACGCCTGAGTAATTCTGTGCCATCCTCATTGATATATCTTTCCACTTCACCATGCTCCCATCCTTGAGTATCCTCAGCAC
>JASJDF010000240.1 GCA_030065715.1 Xenococcaceae cyanobacterium MO_188.B19
GCTGAAGATGGCAGAAACATGGCTAGACAAGCATCAATTGTAGTGGAGATGGTTCAACGGTATTTCCCAGAGGCGTTGCAATCGGAACGTCAGACTAGCTTTAATTATCAATCTCTATCTATGGCACAAGGAGCAATAGCTCAAGCATTAGGGAGCTAACAGTGAGAGCTATCTCTGTTAAAAAAAATGCTCAGAGCATGGCTTTCCTCTGGACATTTTTAAGCGGGAGTATCATTTGGTTTTTACCCACACCTTCAGGCATTGAAGAACAAGCCTGGCATTTACTTGCTATCTTCATTGCTACTATTGTTGGTTTTATTACCAAACCAATACCAATGGGTGCTGTAGCTTTAATAGCACTGGTTACCTTAATAATGACCAAAACTTTAACGCTGGCGGAAGGATTGAGTGGTTTTAGTCATCCTACTTCCTGGTTAACATTCAGTTCTTTCTTAATAGCCAGAGGCTTTATTAAAACTGGTTTAGCGTCTCGTCTAGCATATCTTTTTATTAGAATTTTAGGTCAGAATACTCTACTCCTTAGTTATGGTTTGTTAGCTACTGATTTAGTTTTAGCTCCAGGTATGCCTAGTGGTAATGCTAGAGCAGGAGGAGTTATTTTTCCTTTAGTTAAGTCTCTAGCTCAAATTTATCAAAGCGAACCCCATGATGGTTCCGCCAGGCGGATTGGTAGTTTTTTGATGCTTACTTCTTTTCAAGGGACTCAAATTACTACAGCTTTATTTTTTACTGCGATGGTTGCCAATCCTTTAATGGCAGGGTTAGCGGGAACAATGGCTGGGGTTGAGATCACCTGGTTTAGTTGGGCTTTAGCTGCTCTTGTCCCTGGTGTAATCAGTCTGTTGATTATGCCATTAATTATTTATTATTTATATCCTCCACGGATTAAACGTACTCCCAAAGCTAAAAAACTAGCTCAAAATAAGCTAGTTCAGATGGGAAAAATTAGTAATCCAGAATGGTGTATGGCATTGACTTTTTTGCTGTTATTACTGTTATGGATTTTTGGTGATTCTTTAGGAGGAATTAAAAGTGCTACTACCGCTTTATTAGGTGTTGCCCTTTTGGTAGTTACTCAGGTTTTAAGTTGGGAAGAAATTACTGCGGAAAAAAAAGCTTGGAATATTTTGCTGTGGTTCTCAATCTTACTAATGATGGCTTCGTTCTTGAATGAATTTGGCTTAGTTAATTTTGTCAGCGAAAATCTCCAAGGCTTTATTGATAATTTTCCTTGGCAACTAGCTTTTTGCCTGTTGAGTATAGTCTATTTTTATAATGGTTATTTCTTTGCCAGTAAAGCAGCAAGAGCTAGCGCGATGTATGCTCCCTTTCTCTCTGTTGCCCTAGCAGTTGGAACACCACCAGTGTATGCAGCACTAGTACTAGCCTTTCTACTAAATTTATCTGGATGTTTAACTCATTACGGAACTGCTGTTGCCCCCATCTACTTTGGTTCTGGATATGTTGAAATTCAAGTTTGGTGGAAGATTGGTTTTATCTTGAGTCTATTATATCTGCCTATTTGGCTTGGTATTGGGGGAATTTGGTGGCACATTTTAGGTTTAATTTAGTCGTTATTTTAAATAAGTAAAATCGTAACCAGTTCTAGATTTTTCCCCAGGTTCGACTTTCACTAAAATACCTCTGGAAATGCGATCGCCACTTTGCATAAAGTGAATCGGTTCTGATGCACCTTTAGAAGTAAATTGTGGACTCTGTAAGATTTCTTGTAGCCGTTGACGATTATCAGTTTGTTGTAAACCTTCAAGAATTACTTGAGTAGCATCATAAGCCATTGCTGTTCGCCAACTTCCTACTCCCTTCCAAAGTTTTGTAGCATTGGTGACAAAATTACTATCGTCATTAGGTTTAGGATACCAAGCTACGGGAAGAACTAGACCATTAACACTTACTTGACCTTCTTTTAAAGTAGTAAAACTAAACATAGTATGACTGCCAAACAAAGATAATTGTTGTTGATTGGCTCTTGCTACTTCAATAGCTTGATTCAAATAGCGTAATGATGGTGCTAATAGTAATGCATCTGCACCATTACTGATAATTTTATCAAGAATTTTAGCGGAATTAAAATCAACTGCTGAAAAGTTGCATTCTGCTGTATTAATTATTCCTCCATAGTTGTAAACCGCCCAAGTCAAGTCACTTTTGAAAGAAACGGTGGCTTTAGCTTTTTTATCAATACATACCGCAATATTAGTTTTACGAGCTTCATTAACTATATAGTCCGCTATTTTATCGGCTAAATCCCTGGTACTAGGAGTACTACGATATATATAGTCCCCCGTTTCTGTCAGAGATTTAGCTGAACTAGTGGGGGTTATCATCACCAATTCTCCCTCCTGATAAATCGGAGCAGCAGCTATGGAAGCATTACTGGCATTATGTCCTACCACTGCCATGATTTCGGAGTTTCTGACGAATTTGATCGCAATTTTTTTGGCTAGTTCTGGATTATTATTATCATTAGCAATAATTACTTTAAGTAATCTATCTTTGCCTTCCCTTTTGGAGTTAAATTCCTCTTGTGCTTGAGCTACACCTCGTAGAATTTCTTTAGCAACACCCAAGTTTCTACCGATAGGAACGCTTACAGCAATTGTTAGTTCATTGCCTTGAGCTACAGCTTTACTGTTGTTTAAATAAATCAGTGCTTCTGGATCATTAGAGTAATCTTCTAAGGATTTGGTGAATTTGGCTTGAGCCTCTTTATAGTTTTTATTTTGATAGGCTTGGGCTGCTTCTATTTTTTTAATTCCACCATCTGCTGTAATTAAGATTTGATCCCCTTGGCTCCATAATTCTTGTGTTTTTTTTGCAGTATCTTCAGATACCACTTTAGATTTATCACCTTTAAGCTTATCAATATTCATATACCTTAGCTTTTCCTGGTTAAACAGTTTTTCCTGCATAAAATATACAAATGCTAAAAATACAACTCCCAGGATAGAAAATAGCAAAATAACACTAATTTTGTTATTTCTCGCTCTTCGATTTGACATAGGACAATTTTTTTTATGAATTACTCTTACCGTTTATTAAATTGTATTACTCTGAGAAAATCAACAATAAATATAATTCTGAAAGTTATTTAATTAGCAAAAAATTTATCTGAGTAGACTTTTATTATTCTGAATTAAGTATCTAAGTTTAATAGTTTTCTTTGCCATTGATAGGATTAGTGGTACTATTTACTAATGGTTACACTATATAGGTAATATCAAACAAAGATAATCAATTGAAATCAAATTATCCTCCAACCCCCTAATTCGCTAATTCAAAGTATTTAACTGTTGAATTGAACTTGATATCAATAAGAGCAAATAAACTTGTTAAGAGTGACAGGCAAACATGGGACATAAATAAGGAAAATATTCAATTAGACAACATTGTTAACTGAATCAGCCACTCAAAATCTTCACTCTCTAAACGGAATACCCTAAATTCTATTTTCAGTTTAGTATTTTGCGTTACTTGAACAAATTATCACAATTTAAACAGCTTTTAGCTAAATACTAATGGCTATTAGCCATTAGTTGATTAAAAAACTCAACTTATACTTGGGCAAAGTATCAATAAGTTAGTATCTATCACTTATCGTTGTTTGTGCTTACTCTCCACTGATAGTATTTATCATACTGGTGAGGTATTAAAGTTTTTAGTTTTAGAGCTGATTTATAAACTAGGTGTAATCATTGTAGGATAAGGCTACCATTAAAATAAACTATTTTAACTACTTGGCGATCAAAAGATAATCATAGGAATTCTTTCAGGCTTATTAAGATTTACTTTACGAATCAGCTCTTAGATATGGAGTCAAATGTTAAGTGTATGTGATCGGCTCGATAAACGCTATATCTCAACAGTTTAAACAACATTGAAATCTTCATATAGCAAGGGATTTGAGTATCATATAATAATTGCAATCTCTGATAGGTTTACAGGGTAATGACCTGGGCTGTTGATTCAGGGAATAGTGGAAAGAGGGATGTAGCTTTGTACGTGAACCCGACCCACGGTAGTGGACTTGTAGAAGCTACGATCCAAGCGATAATAAGCGTGTGCAAGTAAAATCAAAGTTTTTGACCTGCGGGACGCGGGACAAAGCCTATCGCTTGAATGTAAGACTTGCTGTTGCTTGCAATAGAAAGCTGTTCTTTGGGTAGGAAGCCAGCATCATACTCGAAGAGTTAATGTCTGGTAGTTCACGAATTTGCCGTTGCTGATTGAGACAAAAAACTGGGAGTTTAGCTTAAATTATCGTTAGGTAACAAAGAATTGGGTAATTTATCAAGAGTAAGGTGAAAAGTCTGACAAAAAGATTTCATTTGGAGAACAGTCATCGTAGGTTCAGCTTCTCCCTTCTCCCATCGGCGAATAGTGGAGATTGCGACTCCGATATTTCTAGCTAATTGTTCTTGTGATAATTGGGCATTTAAACGCAACTGTTTAAAAGGGGAATTAGTAGTCTGGAGTTGATGTTTTCTGGGTCTAGTCATGGTTATATGATGAAGATGAAAGCTATTGTTGATTCTCAAGAGTCTGGATGTGACTCTTATCATGACTCAATACGTAGTCTTCAGTGTTTTTACGTAAGTGAAAACACTTAATATTAATTTAACCTAAAAATATGACTTATTAATTAAGATCACAAAAACTTTATAATCAAGAGACTTTGATAAACTTCATACTAATATGCCCTGAATATTTAGTATTTATTTACTAAAATAAATTATCAACTGTTCTGACTCAACAAATAATTCTGTGGAAAACTTGTGGAAAACTGGGGATATTTTTTACTATCTGTGGATAAGTTTAGTCTTTTAAGCGTTCTTCTAAGACTGAATACAACACAGGCACAACAATTAGACTCAAAAGACAAGAAGTAATTAAACCACCAATAATTGCTACCGCCATCGGTTGACGCAATTCTGAACCAGCACCCCATCCCCAAGCAATAGGAAGCATTCCTAAGATAGTAGAAGCGGTAGTCATAATAATAGGTCTGAGGCGAACTATTCCCGTTTGTAATAAGGCTTGATTTCGTTTCATGCCTCTCTTTCGCAGTTGATTGGCATAATCCATCAATAAGACTCCATTTTTATCAAGTAATCCTAGTAAAAAGATCAAGCCAATGAGAGAAATCATACCAAAATCACTTTGAGTAAGTAGTAAAGCAATCATTGAACCTACAATAGCTAGAGGCAAGGACAAACCAATTACTAAAGGTTCTAACCACCTGCGGAAGGGTAAATAGAGAGTTGCCAGCATTAAAATGATTGCTAAACTCAGAGTCATGGCAAATTCTTCTAAAATTTTGCCACTTCTGGCTGAATCTCCTTTAAGATTAAGAGTCATATCTGAAGGAAGTAGAGAATTTGCGATCGCGGTAACTTGTTTGGTGGCATCTCCCAAGGCGATATCGGAAGTTAGATTAGCAGTAATATAAATAACTCGCTCTTGATTCAGACGAGTAATAGTTTCGGGCGCGCTAGAAGTTGTAACTTCTACTAGTCCTGGTATTTTTTTTACTTCTGCTTCTAATTTGGTTGCGGTAGTTTCTAATAGCTCTAAATCTTTTCCTAACAAGGCTACTTTTAGAGGTGTATTATCTCCTGTTTCCACAAAGGAAATATCTTCTACACTTACCCTAACCCCAGGTATCGAGGGGAGCATCTGTCGGATTTTATTTTGTACTTGGCTGGTGCTAGAGTTGCGATTAGGTTTTAATTTGACGTAAATTTTGCCTTTATAGGGTTCGCCTCTAAATCCTGCAAGAGTGTATGTAGATTCTACTTCAGGAAGATTCAAGGCAATTTGTTCCAATTCTTTCCCTACACTAATAGTTTTTCTGACCAGAATTTGATTGGGAGAGCGTGCTACTTTACTCAACCAACTAAATTCAGATTTTTCTTTTTCAGAATCTATTACTTTGGGTTTGACTCGAACTATTTTCGGTAAGGGGGTGGTATATAAAATATTAAATTCCCCTCGGTCTAGTTGAGGAATAAATCCTTGAGGAATTAAGGGAATTAGAGCAATTCCTGTGATCAAACTCCCTATAGCAATGCCAATAACTGTTTTACGATGGCTTAATGCCCAGGATAATAGTTTGCGATAGCTTACTAGAAAAATATTGGGTTGATGAGAATTTTTTTGAGATTTGGGAGCAGAACGAAGCCAATATACTGCTAGTACTGGGGATAAGGTACGAGCTACTAACAGAGAAATCAATACGGCAGCAGAAACAGTCAAACCAAAAGGAAAAAAGAATTGTCCGAGAGTACCTCCCATTAGAGCAATGGGCAAAAATACTGCAACAATAGTTAGGGTAGAAACTGAAGTAGTAAAGCCAATTTCTTGGGTGGCAATCAGTGCAGCTTTATAAGGAGTATTCCCTGCTTCGAGATGACGCATAATATTTTCCACCTCTACTATGGCATCATCAACGATAATCCCGATCACTAAAGCTAAAGCTAACAGAGTCAGAGTTTCCAGGTTAAACCCTGCTAATGCCATAACCATAAAAGTGCCTAAGAGAGAGATGGGAATAGTTAAAGCTGCGATCGCTGTTGCTCGCCAATTTCGGAGAAAGGGAAAAATGGTAATCACCGATATTACGATCGCAGTTAGTAAAGCATCAATGGTAGCCTGAGTTGCTTCCTCAATATAATCTGCTTGGGTTGCTGCGAGATTAAATTCTATTTCTGGAAAATCTTGCCTTAATGCAGTGATAGTAGTGTTAACTTGTTTGACTACATCCAGAGTATTTGCCTGGCTCTGTTTAACTACTTGAAACGCGATCGCTTTTTTGCCATTAAAATTAACTAGAGTTTTCCCTTCTCCTTTGAGAGAGACTCTAGAAATTCCTGGTAGTTGAGAAATTGTGGGGATAATTTGAGATTTTGTAATGTTTTTCAAATCCTGTAAATTATCATTCTCTTCTGTCAAAGCATAACTAATTACTTCAGATTCATTAAGATTGAGAGCAACCACTTCCCAACTAGCTTCAGAAGGCAAAGACACTTGTTGTAATTGGGCTTTAACAGTTTTAACTGTCTTTTCCGTCTTTGTTCCTGTCTTGAGCAATAAACTGACTACAGTTTGCCCTGGGTAAGTAGCAGAATTGAGATTAGCCAACCCATCTGTAGAAGCTAAGGCATCTTCTAGAGGAATAGTTAATTTTTCTTCCGTTGCTAAAACTGTCTCTAGGGGAGCCTGTCCCCGAATTATCACTACTGGAAAAGTAATTTCAGGAAAAAGGGAATATTTCAGGGAACTAAAAGCCCAGATACCTAATATAGCTATTACTATCCAGAAGAAGATCGTAATTCTTCGATATTGAATCGCTAAACGGGAAATATTCAACCTTTATTATTAATTTTCTTCTAAAGTTTTTGCTTCTTTTTGATTCAGAGTAATGATAGCCCGCATTTGAGGGGTATCTAAAAACCTTTTAGTATCTCCTAAAAGACGATCTCCCCAGAGATTCTCTCTTAAAAATTCTAAATCAGAATAGCGATTATCCATATTTAGAGCCGATTCTCCTAATTCTAACCCTTTTTTAGTTTTTCCTGATTCATACCAAGCTACCGCTAATGCTAGGGTTGGTTCAGCTTGATTTCCATCAATTTCCAAGGCTTTTTCCCAACTCGCGATCGCGTCATCCACCTTACCTTGTTCATACTCTATCAGTCCCACATTGTTAATTGCGGGCCAAAAAGATTTTTCTTTCTTAACTGCCTTTTCATAGGAATCGATGGCGCGGTCAAATTTCCCTAGTTTCAGATAGGTATTGCCTAAATCAAACAAAGCATCGGGAGCATCATCTTCAATTTTCAAACCAGCTTTTAACTTTGTCAGGGCTGTTTGATAATCCCCTTTTTGAAAATAAGCATTGCCCAAAGTGAAGAGAATTCCCTCTTGCTCTGGTGCCAGACTTTCCGCCTGTTTGAGAGTCTCAATACCCTTATCAATTTGCTTTTGTTGTAGATAGATGCTACCCAAAATAAACCAGACTTCGTAGTTATCAGGAGCCAATTGACTCGCTAATTCTGCTCTAGGTAAGGCTAATTCGTACTGTTGAAACCTTACCAATTGAACCGCATCTTGTAGCAATAAAAACCCTTGTTGTTCAAGCTGTTGAGAATCTATCTGAGGTGTATAGGGTAATAGAGCTTGACTGCGAGTAGGAAGCGCATCAGCTACTACAATACCAGCACAAGCAATACAAGAAAACAACCAATTAAATCTAGGCACGATTTCGCCTCAAAACATATTTACTTACTTCCCTTACCAGTATATGCCAATCCTATTTGTAGGGAACTTGAAGAGAATCTGCAACTTAAGTGAGTCCTAGCCCAACTAATTGAGATCCCTGCATTTATTGCCGATCACTAAACGTAGATTAAATTACTAAATATAACTTATTCAGCCTGTTCCTCTTATCGAGAAACGAGCGAACCTCCCCCACCAAGAGACATGGGGGT
>JASJDF010000241.1 GCA_030065715.1 Xenococcaceae cyanobacterium MO_188.B19
ATTTAAAACTACTGCGTTGAGATCCAGCAGTCCAAAACCATGACTGGGAAACGACGGCGTAATGAATCGCATTTCTTCAGCCCAACGGCTAAAAGAAGCCCCTACTTGATGTCGTTCTAAAATGACAAAGTTTTCAATCCCTAAATCTTTTAAGACTACTCCACAGCCAATTCCAGCAGCCCCAGCCCCCACAATTACAACTAAGCGATGATTTGTTTTCTCCACTAGCAGAAAATCTTAAATAGACACTTTATTATAATGATAATCATTCTATAAAAGAATAGCTTGCTTTCTAACAAACAATATTGGTGAGGCAGTGGCAAACCATGAATAAAGGAACTCGTCATCAATAGTAATCCTCGCGTCTTTTGCAGGTGCGGGGAAAAAGAATCGGGAAATGTGGTAAATAAAAACAGTAGAGTGGGAGTTTCAGCGTTTAATATACATTAAGCGTATTGAACTCAAATTATGGATCTTAGTAATCAGGTGTCGCCCCCCATCACTGATATAAATACAATTTCTTGGCTAAAAAAAAATCTCTTTAGTACCTGGTACAACTCAATACTGAGTATACTCAGTATTTTATTTATCTATTGGATTGGCTCAGGGTTAATCCAATGGTTATTTACCGAAGCAGAGTGGGAAGTATTGAGTGCTAACTTACGTCTGTTTTTCGCTGGACTTTACCCTGTTGAATTATTGTGGCGTACTTGGACGACTCTAGCAATTATTGTAGCTTTGGGAGGTTTATCTTGGGGGATTTTAGCTAATCCTAAAGTTAATCTACTTAATACTCGTATTTTAGTAGTTTTAGGGGTAATAACTAGTATTTTCAGTATCTTAACTTTACTAGCGGTTAGTTGCATTATTGTGGAACTAGCAGCTATTAGTTGCCCTATTGTCGCCACTCCCCTTGATATTAAATCAAGCATTATCCTTTTAGGAATGCTATTTCTGTTAATTGTTGGTGCTGGCATTGGTAGAAAAATTGTCCGTATTGTACCAAGTATCAAATCCTGGCTACCTCTGATGTGGTTAGGTGCTTTTTTTCTGAATCTTTGGTTACTTTTAGGAGTAGAAGCTGTCAAACTAGACAATCTTAGCGGATTAATTCTCACCATTTTAATCGCGGTGGTAAGTATTTTTCTTTGTTTTCCCCTTGGTGTGTTGCTGGCTTTGGGTAGACAAAGTAAGTTACCAGTAATTCATTGGCTATCTATTGCTTATATCGAGATTATTCGCGGTTTACCCCTAATCAGTATTTTGTTTATGGCACAGGTAATGTTACCTCTAGTGCTGCCAACAAATATTAGACCAGATCGGGTAGTACGTGCGATCGCAGGATTTACTATTTTTAGCTCCGCATACTTAGCAGAAAATATCCGTGGTGGATTACAATCTATTTCCCGTGGTCAAACAGAAGCAGCAAAAGCCCTTGGACTCAATCCAGTTTTTATCTTAACTTTTATCATTTTACCTCAAGCAATCAAGGCTGTTATTCCCAGCATTGTAGGACAGTTTATTAGTTTATTTAAAGATACTTCTTTATTAGCCATTGTCGGGCTAGTAGATTTACTTGGTATGTCCCAAAAAATTCTCGCTAATCCCAAATTTCTGGGACGTTATGGAGAAGTTTATATATTTGTCGCTGCTATCTATTGGGTATGTTGCTATTCTATGTCTTTAGCTAGTAAAAGACTAGAAAAAACAGAAAGGTAATATTATTTTCTGTTTTGTTCAGGGTTTATGAACCCTTGGGAGGCTGGAAATTCTAGCTCAACTTTTAGGCAGTACTGAACCGCATTGGTTGACCTTGTCCAACCTGGTACAAGCCGCATTCTTTAGAACGGATAGAAGTTGGGAGTGGTGACAAGCCCATTCCAACTTCCCGCCTCTTGCTTTCTGCCTTTAACTCCTGCCTCCGTTTGACAGCAAAAAAGTTTCCAGCCTTGTGATTACAGCTTGAATTGTAAACTTTGTATACCTGCTTAACGGTAACGCTTTTTACGACGAGCAATTGCTTTGCGTTTACGTTTCTCAATGGGAGTTTCGTAGTGACGGCGACGTTTAATATCTGCAAAAATGCCTGCTTTAGATACTTGGCGTTTAAATCTACGTAAGGCAGATTCTATATTTTCATTTTGTCCAACAACCACTTGGGTCATTAAAAATCATCCTCCTTGAATTGATATTGATTTTAAAGTCACTATTTTTCCATAGTAAACCAATACATGATCTTACCATGTTTTTTAATGTAGGAAATGGCGAACTTTGCTTAATACCATAACAATTCCTAATTCATTAGCAGCAGCGATGGAGTCTTTATCTCGAATTGAGCCTCCTGGTTGAATAATAGCAGTAATTCCCGCTTTAGCTGCGGTACGTACCGAATCATCGAAAGGAAAGAAGCCATCACTAGCTAATACTCCTCCTTTCGCTTTCTCTCCAGCTTGTTCCAGGGCAATTTTAACCGAACCTACACGGTTCATTTGACCTGCCCCAATACCTAGGGTAGTACGCTTTTGCGTCACAATAATAGCGTTAGATTTAACATGCTTAACTATTTTTTGAGCAAATAACATTTCTGCTATTTGTTGGGGTGTAGGTTGTTTTTGGGTAACAAATTCCCAGTTATCAGGATTTTCTACTAAATCATCACTCTCTTGTACCAAAAAGCCCCCTGCTATGGCTTTGATCGTGTGTTTTTCCCCTGTAATTAAATCAGGTAAGAGCAAAATTCTCAGTTTCGATTTAGCTTTTAAGATGGCTTCTGCTTCCGAATCACATCCAGGCGCGACCACACATTCAAGAAAGGTTTTAGTTAAAGCCGTAGCAGTAGTTGCATCTATAGTTTGATTGAGAGCCACAATACCACCAAAAGCCGAGATAGAATCAGCATTAAAAGCCTTTTCATAAGCTTCCGCCAGAGTTTCCGCCACTGCTGCGCCACAGGGGTTAGTATGTTTTAAGACTGCTGCTGCTGGTTCATTAGTAGGAAATTCAGCAATAATGCGTCTTGCTGCTTCCAAATCAACTAAATTATTGTAACTAAGTTCTTTTCCTTGCAATTTAGTCGCAGTTTTCCAGCCTGTTGACCCAGTACTATACCAAGTAGCAGCTTGATGGGGATTTTCCCCATAGCGGAGAGTTTGAACATTGTTACCAGATAGATTATAAGTTGCGGGTAATCCAGTCTCTTCTCCTTGGTTTAATCCAGCAAAATAGCTAGAGATAGCGCGATCATAGTTATAAGTATGAGCAAAAGCCAATCCTGCCATTTTTTGGCGAAATTGCAAAGAAACCGAACCATTAGAGTTATCCAACTCTGCTAAATAATCCTCATACTGACTGGGTTCACATAGTATAGTGAGATAAGCAAAGTTTTTTGCAGCAGCACGCACCATAGTTGGACCCCCAATATCGATCTTTTCAATAGCTTCAGCTACCGTGACATTGGGTTGAGCGATAGTCTTTTCAAAAGGATACAGATTCACTACCACCAAATCCAGAGGACGAATATTATTAGCCTCCATATCCACCCTATCTTGTTCCACATCAGGACGACCTAAAATCCCCCCATGAATTCGAGGATGGAGAGTTTTAACCCTTCCTCCCAAAATCTCAGGAGATTCTGTGTAATCACTAACTTTGGTTACAGGTAATCCAGCATCTTGTAAAGTTTTAGCCGTACCACCACTACTAATCAGATCGAAATCGAACTTTTCCACCAACTGACGCGCTAAATCTACAATCCCAGTTTTGTCCGACACACTCAGAAGTGCTAAACGTTTCATAAGTCTTTTTCCTGCTGCTTCACATTCCTCAAGCCAATATATTATAGACTCTTACTGGTTATTTTGCGATCGCGCAGCACCTCGCTCAAAGCGAGATTGTACATTCGTTCCGAAAGATCGCAATAAGATTGATCTGGTAAAGTTAGTTTCAGTAAAATAATAGCTAAATGAATGCCAACAGCACAACAAGCAATTAAAGCAGCAATTCTTTGCCAGTACATCACAAGAAGTTTACTGCCTATTACAATATTTAGATACTATCGAGTAGCTCGAATCATATATATCGAAGCTGGATACAAACCAGAAATTACTATTAAAATATACGAGAATGGAGAATTTATTTATGTCTAAATCATTCAAGGAAATGACGAAAGAGGAACTAAAGCAATATATGCACAATCATCAAGATGATGAAACAGGTGAATTAGCTTTTATGGAATATAGTTCTCGTCTTGATTGGAAAAAAGTTCCAGCAAACGCCACGCCAGAACAAGAAAAGCAAATTATTGAAGAAATTATCGCTCAAAGAACTCAAAAATAATTAGTTTTGTCGTTTTTTTTGCTTCTCACGTTGCATCTTTTCATAGTCACAAAATTTAGGCAAACTATATCTAATGTCTATTCCTTCACTCCATGAACGGTCTTTATCTCTAGATCATCAACTTCTAACCAATTTATTAGCCAATACCGAAAATATCTTAATTATTCAAGACCTAGATGGGGTTTGTATGGGTTTGGTGAAAGACCCTTTAACTAGAGTTATTGCACCAGAATATTTACGAGCCGTTAAATCTTTTACTGAACATTTCTATGTTCTAACTAACGGAGAACATATTGGGACAAGGGGAGTTAATACAATTATTGAGCAAGCTTTTGACAATCCAGCTATAGCTAAGGAAAAAGGTTTTTATTTGTCTGGATTGGGTGCTGGTGGTGTGCAATGGCAAGATTGTTATGGTAACATTTCCCATCTAGGTGTTAGTGAAGAGGAATTGGCTTTTTTAGAACAAGTCCCCAATAAAATTAAGACTTATTTAGAGGAGTTATTTAGTCAAGAAAACTACGGACTAGGTTCAGAACAAATTAAGAAGGGTATTGCAGCAACAGTACTAGATAATAAGGTATCTCCTACGGCTAATCTTAATGTTTTTCATGAGGCTTTAGCAAACAGTGCCGATGGATATAGAAAGCTACAGATTAAAATACAGATTTTAATGGAGCAATTATTAGCAGAAGCCACACAGAAAGGCTTAAAAGAGTCTTTTTTTGTGCATTATGCTCCTAATTTAGGTAGAGATACAGACGGGAAAGAAGTTATCCAACTAGCTGAAGGAAAACACTCTGGAACAACTGATTTTCAGTTTATGTTGAAGGGGGCAATTAAAGAAGTAGGGGTGTTAGTAATTCTCAATCGATATTACTATCAAAGAACTGGTAGTTACCCTTTGGGTAAAGATTTTAATGTTCGAGAAGCTCCCCATCAGCAAGAGGAATTACTAGAGATAATCAAAACTAATTTTGACCCTGCTATGATGCCCATAATAGTGGGAGTGGGAGATACAGTTACTAGTAAAGCTCAAGAAATAAACAGAAAAATTGAGTTTAAACGAGGAGGTAGCGATCGCGGATTTTTAGAGTTAATTCAGGCGATCGGTAAAGAGTTTAACATGGGTAATGTTGTTGTTTATGTTGATAGCAGTGATGGGGAAGTTAAAAACCGTAAACCCTTAAAACTGGAAAAAAGCATCGACAATGATCAAGAAGTTTGGCGAGTGGTTGAAGGTGCGGGGGATTCTAGAGATACAGATGACCCTTTAAGATTAAATGTGGTGTTTCCTGGGGGGTATAAGCAATATACTAGCTGTTTTCAAGATGCAGCAAGAATTAGGAAATAAGGCTTGCGCTCAGAAGAAGTATGATTTATTTTTTAGAAGTTGTATAAGCGAGTAACGATAGGACTACTTAGAATGTTGATTAGTATTCCAAGAGCGATAGCGCCAATAAAATATTTGATACTCCCTAATATTTTTTCTCCTATTTGCTCGATTCTTGTGAGTCGAGTTTCAACATTTGTAAGATGAGTTTCAATTTCAGGTATTTTATTTACTTGAACTTCTACATCTTTTAGTCTGTCATCGAGCTTAATTACTTGTTTACTTAACTCTTCTACTTTAAACTGAGTCAAAGCGATCGCTTCAGAATTTTTAACTAACTGATTAAAAATTCCTATTTCATAACCTTGAGCAGGATTTTGATTTGTCATCGTTTCTAATGAATATTTTTTGTATTGATAATATTATTGATTATTTCCTGTTATTCTCCGTAATGCGACCAAACAGAAACTATTTTAATAATTTTATTTTCTTCGTCAATTGAGTAAACTAAGCGGTGTTTAATATTGATACGTCGAGAATAATAACCTTTCAAATCGCCAGAAAGTTTTTCATAAGAGGGTTGATCGGGATTTTGTTTAAGAATCTTAATTAATTGCTTAACATTACTGGCTAAGTTTGCGGAACGTAATTTTTTCCCATCCCTAAAAGCATTACGAGAAAACTTAATTGTCCACATCGTTTAATTCTGACATAAACTCTGCTTCTGATACCCATTCATCATCTGCTTCAGCTTGTCGAATAGAATCCACCAATCCTGGAATGGACTGTAAATATAGTGTTTCTTGTAAGCTTTCCCAATCAGCTTTAGAAATTAAAACCCCATCTCCCTTGCGTGAAGTGATAATACAAGGCTTGCTTTCTTGATTGACTTTTTCTAATAACTTAAATAGGTTGGCTCTTGCTTGACTAGCACTAAGAATATCCATAACTCATGACTATTAGTTGTACTTTTTATTGTACCATTAATTAATAATGATAACTTGTTTTTAGTTTTTAGGTTCATTTTTCCACTTGGACAAAATAAAACTTACGAAATTATCCTTGGAGAAAAATTACCAAACCCTACGATATTCTCGTTACGGATTATAATTCCAGGAATTTTTGTAAATTTTTATAAGTTGCTTCTGGTGCTTCTTCTGGTAAAAAATGACCACAATCTAAACCTTTTCCTACTACATTAATGGCTCTTTTTTTCCAGCTGGCAATTACATCATATTTTTTACCGATAATACCTTTATTTCCCCATAAAGTAAGTAGAGGACAAGTAACTTTTTTATCCATATTTTCGGCATCATGAACTAAATCTATATCTGCACTAGCACGATAGTCTTCACAAGTTCCATGAATTGTTTTTGGATCGCTAAAACAGCGTAAATATTCCGCTTTGGCTTCAGTAGAAAAGGTATCTTTTGTTTTGCTCCAACTTTGTAAGCAATGAGATAAGAAATATTCTGGATTACTACTAATTAAGGTTTCGGGAAAAGGATAGGGTTGAATGAGAAAAAACCAATGATAGTATGCAGTGGCAAATTCTTGATCTGAAGTTGTATAAAGTTCGTAAGTAGGGATAATATCTAATACTGCTAGTTTGGTTACTTGTTGGGGATAGTCTAAGGTTAAACGATGGGCAACCCTAGCACCGCGATCGTGTCCTACTAGGTGAAATTTATCGTATCCTAATTTGGACATTACTTCCACTTGATCTTTCGCGATCGCTCTTTTACTATAGTTACTATGATCGGCTTTTCCTTGGGGTTTAGAACTATCTCCATAGCCTCTTAAATCTGTCACTATAACAGTAAAGTTTTCTGCTAAACGATAGGCAATTTTATGCCACATATAATGATTTTGAGGATAACCATGTAGTAATAATAAGGGATATCCTTGACCACCAATAAAAGTATTAATTTTGGCTTCTTGAGTTTGAATTATTTTTTGTTTAAAGTTAGTAAGCATAGTTCATTGTTAGTAGTTAGTTATTAGTTGTTAGTTGTTCATAGTTAATGTTAAATGTTAAATGTTAAATGAATTTATTGCTACTGAGCCTTTAGGAGTTAGGGGAGAAAAGGGAGAACAGTTAATATGGGAAACAATTAAAAGTGCTTTTCTTAATCGTAACTGTTTGGGTTATTGGCGATATCCAATTTTTTCTCCTAACGGTAAGTTTCGTAAAGAACCTGATATTTTAATTGCAGATTATCAACTAGGTTTAATTATTATTGAAGTTAAGGCGATCGCGATAGATCGGATAGTTACTATTCAGGGGCATCGTTGGCAATATAATAATTTTTATACTGACTACGGCAATCCTTATCAACAAGCAGAACAACAATTATTTGCTTTATTAGAATATGCTGACAGCGAGCCAATTTTAAAACAACAAGTGCCAGGAAAAGTTTTAATTGCTCTACCTTATATTAGTAGTCAACAATGGGAAGATAAAGGATTTAGTAAGTTACCAAATAATCCTCCAATTTTGTTTCAAGATGATTTAGAATCTACTGTTACTGTTTTAAACAAGATTATTAATACTGCTGGTATTAGAAGCAATCGAGAAATAACTGAAACTCAATGGCAATTATTACAAGGTATTTTAGCAGGCACACCGATATATAAAAAAGATATTGCTAGTAATTATGTGAGTTATCGTAATAAGATATTACAACAAGTGCGATCACGCATAAGCAAGTTAGATTTACAACAAGAAAAACTAGCTAAACAAATTCCCCCAGGAATACAAGTAATTAGAGGTATTGCTGGTTCTGGTAAAACTGTAATCTTGTGTCAAAA